>JBHEPQ010000062.1:0-20132 GCA_046260215.1 Chromatocurvus sp. | reverse complement strand
CATTACAGACAATAGACTGCTTTTGTTTTGGAGGTAACGATGGCGGGAATATCTTTTGACGTACTGTAAGTCATTGATTTAATTGCAATAGTGGCGGTGGGCCAGGGATTCGAACCCCGGGAGGGTTGCCCCTCAACGGTTTTCAAGACCGCCGCTTTCGACCACTCAGCCAGCCCACCGTATTTTTCTGCTCCCTAACGAAGCTGAGCAAGATTATACGCATCCCGGTGCGGCAAACAAGACAAAAGCCCAGACAAAAGCGCTTTCATGCCTGCTTGCTGCACCTTTGGGCCCCGTCAACCCGCAGCGCTGTTATCGTTACGCGGACCGCGCGGGTCGTTGCTCGCCCTGGGCACGTTGCGTTCATTCATCGACACCGCGGGCGCCGGGCTGTCATTGAACAGCGTCGGGCGCGCGGTGTCGATCGTTACCTTGCGCACCGGAGACGGGTTCAGTCGCGGATCATTGGTCGCTCGACCATCGGGCGTCAGGCCCTGAAGACTACTCCCGCGCAACTCTTCGCTGCTGTCATCAGTGACGGGCTGTTCCGGCGCGGTGATGACCGTCTCTCCCGCATCCTGTTCCGCATCGGTTTGATCGCCGTCACTGGCGTCCATGGGAATTGGTGGCTGAGCCTGCTCTGGGACAGGCGCAGCCTCATCGCTTGCCACTGTCGCCGATGGAACTGGCGCCGGTGCCACCTCCGGCGGAGCGTCGACGGGATCGCTCCCGGTGGAGGGCGTCTCCGCGGGGCCGGCGGTTTCACTGCCAGTGGCAATCTCTTCCACCGGTACTGGCTTGCGTCGCCGACGCCTGGGTTCTGCGCGTTTTTGATCGCTGGGACGACGTCGCGGTTTGTTGTCGGATTCCCCAAGGCCGGCATCATCCGCAATCTCAGTAGAGCTCTCCGCAGCTTCCAGAGAGGACTCCTCCAGCGCCGCATCGAGCGAGCTGTCCTCGGAATCATCGCGCTCCGTCACTGTCTGTCGGTTGCTGCTTCCCTTTTCATCGCGACGCGGGCGTCGGCGTCGCCGACGGTTGCTGCTGCGGGCCGGTGTTGTCGCGTCGCTGTCGCCGGCGTCCGCACTAGTAACCCCGCTGTCTGGTGTGCTGTCCTGTGAGCGATTGTCCTGGCCCTCGTCGCTCTGTTCATCCCGGCGTGGGCGAGAACGATTTGAGCGACGGCGGCTTTTGGGTCGCTCCCGATCAGCGGTGGACGGCGCGTTGTCTGGCGCAGTACCGTCTGCTTCTTCTTTTTTCTCCGGCGCCTGTCCTGACTCAGACTGCGCCGGCGCGGCGATACCGGCCACCACATCAGCCGGGCCAAAGAGGTTGACCCACAGCCGGGTCAGCACGCCTGGCCTGGCCTCCTGTGCAGAGGCATGCTCCGCGGTCGGGGTGCCTGTAGCGTTCTGAGCCGACGTGGCCTCGGTTGCCGGCGCTGGCTCTGTAGGCTCCTCCGTCGCTGGCTCAGAGGGTGCTTCCGGTGCTTTCTGCGGGGCAATGGGGCTGACTACAGCCTGCTGCTGTGGAATCTGCGCCGCCTGCGTGTCACTGATCTGCTCTGCTTCCGGTACAGCGATGTCGATCTTGTAGCTCGCCTCCTCATCGCCGCTGACGACCTCATCGTCGCGCAGCCGCTGGACCTCGAAGTGGGGGGTCTCAAGGTTTGGGTTCGGCACGACCAGGACACGAGCCCCGCTGACCTGCTCTATTTCGGTAAGCGCAGCGCGCTTTTCGTTGAGCAGGTAAGCAGCAACATCAACCGGCACTATCGCGCGTACCTCCGCGCTGCGATCCTTGGTCGCCTCCTCCTCCATTAAACGGAGGATCGACAGTGACAGGGACTTGGTGTCACGTATCGTGCCCTGGCCAGTGCAACGGGGACAGACAATAGCACTGGTTTCACCCAGGGAGGGGCGCAGGCGCTGGCGTGACATCTCCAGAAGACCAAAGCGGGAAATCTTGCCTACCTGGACCCGGGCCCGGTCAATGGCGAGGGCGTCGCGTATCCGGTTTTCAACCGCTCGCTGGTTGCGTGGGGCGAGCATGTCGATGAAGTCGATAACAACCAGCCCACCCATGTCCCGCAGGCGCAGCTGACGCGCGATTTCATCTGCCGCCTCGAGGTTGGTCTGCAGCGCAGTATCCTCGATATTGCTGCCCTTGGTCGCCCGTGACGAATTGATGTCAATCGACACCAGTGCCTCGGTCGGATCGATCACCACGGATCCGCCGGAGGGCAGGCGAACCTCGCGCTGAAATGCCGTCTCGATCTGGCTTTCTATCTGGAAGCGGTTGAACAACGGTATGCTGTCTTCATACATCTTGATGCGGTTGGCGTACTTCGGCATAACCATACTGACGAAATCGGTGGCCTGCCTGTAAGCCTCGGGCGCATCAATCAGGACCTGGTCGACATCGTCTCGCAGATAATCCCGCACTGCGCGAATAATGACGTTGCTTTCCTGATACAGAAGCACAGGTTCGTTGTGTTCGTTACTGGCTTCGCCGATCGCGGTCCATAGCTGCAACAGGTAACTCAGGTCCCACTGCAGTTCTTCCGGGCTGCGGCCGACGCCTGCCGTGCGGATAATAACGCCCATGCCATCGGGAATATCCAGGACACTGAGCGCCTCGCGGAGCTCCGCACGATCATCTCCTTCTATACGACGCGATATACCGCCGGCACGCGGGTTATTGGGCATCAGAACCATGTAGCGCCCGGCAAGACTGATGAACGTGGTCAAAGCCGCGCCCTTGCTGCCGCGCTCTTCCTTATCTACCTGAACGACAACCTTGGTGCCTTCCTTGACGACATCACGGATTTTGGTGCGGCCATCGGCGTCACCGGGATCGCGGTAGAAATACTCGCGGGCAATCTCCTTCAACGGCAGAAATCCGTGACGCTCCGCACCGAAATCGACGAAAGCGGCCTCCAGGCTGGGTTCTGCGCGGGTGATCTTGCCGATATAGATATTGGATTTTTTCTGTAGTCGGGTGCGGTTCTCGATATCGAGATCGTAAAGTCGCTGCCCGTCAACCAGTGCAACTCGCATTTCTTCGGGTTGCGTGGCATTGATAAGCATCTTTTTCATGTGCTAACTCACCTTGTTGTAAGGCGAGCCGGAAAATCAGGACCAGTTCCGCACCGGGAGTTCACTGCCGGAGGCAGCATCCTCACCTGTTGATAACCTATGATTTATCCGACGCCGTTCCGCAGCGTCCTCATTTCAAATTTTGCAAAAACTGCTGTTTATATCCAGCGCAGTCACTACCGGTTGGCGTTTCTGCGTTGCCATATCCTGATGGCCAATCCTGGCTCCAGCCTCAATGTCACTGAACCCGGATGATCAAGTCTGTGTAATTCCGGCCTGCCTTTAGCCTTTTTTCAATCCCGTGCGCTGTCCGGGTTTCATGTCGGGGGAGGGAAGCGGTAGAGTCCTCGACTTCGCTACCCCCGGAAACCACGGCTACAGGGCCAGGCGTTTCGCGTCGCCACTCACAAACGCAGCGATTATAAGGTTGAAACCGCTATTGCTACCGTGAGCTGCCGGGCGATATGGTGACAGTTGCCGTGACGCGCCGACGCTGGCGCGGAAGAATAGCAGTAATCCTTGATCCACTCAAATAAGAGAGGTAAGTGCCTTGTTACAGAAGTCCGCTGCGCCGGCGCCGCGCGTCCGTCACTGCACGGTCGATGAGCGCAGCGAGGGCCAGCGCCTCGATAATTTCCTGATTCGGGAAATGCACGGCGTGCCGAAAACCCGTCTTTACAAGGCGCTGCGCAAGGGTGAAATCCGGGTCAACAAGGGCCGCGTCCGGGCGGATTACCGGCTCAGCCACGGCGACATCGTCAGACTGCCACCCCTGCACCAGGCAAGCCGCAGGGAGGCGGTGGTAGTGCCTTATTACTGGTCCGCGCGCCTGAAAGGGCGCGTTGTGCTCAGGGACGAGCGGCTCCTGGTCATCAACAAGCCTTCGGGGCTCGCTGTACATGGCGGCAGCGGTCTTGATTTCGGGCTCATCGAGTGCCTCAGGCAGATTTACCCTGAGGACCGCCACCTCGAACTGGTGCATCGGCTTGACAAGGCTACCTCCGGGCTGATTCTGGTGTCCCGCCAACCGAAGTCACTGAGAGCGCTGCACGGGCTGCTGCGCGGCGACGGCGTGAATAAGGACTATCTGGCGCTGGCCAGCGGGCACTGGCCACGACATCTCACACGCGTGGAGGCGCCGCTGGAGAAAAACACGCTGCAGTCCGGCGAGCGAATGGTGCGGGTCGCAAAGGGCGGCAAAGCCTCGTTGACCGCGTTTTCGGTAATCCGCTACGTCGGTGATGCGACGCTGCTGCGTGCGAGTCCGATCACCGGTCGTACCCACCAGATTCGCATTCACGCACGACACGCTGGATTTCCACTGCTCGGCGACGAAAAGTACCAGGATGAGCGAAGTGCTGCACTGGCGCAGAAGCTGGGGGTGCAGCGTCTGTTTCTGCATGCCGAGCGCCTGCGCTTCCGACTGGACGATACAGACTACGACCTCGCCGCGGCACTCGATGAGGACCTCAGCGCTCTTGTCGATGGGCCTGCGGACCGCTAACCAGACGTCGAACCGGATACCGCCGGTTGGGCCGGGGTGAACTGCTTGTATTGCCTCGTTTTTTTTGACAACGTCCTGTGCTGCGCCTATAGTGCGGCGCTATGTCGTTGACCTCCCTTCCGCGCACGCTGGATTTGCGTAAACCAGCCATGCACAGGGCGCACTTTGAGGGCAGCCTCAAGCCTGCGCAGCTGTCGCGTTTACGCGGGCTACTGGCGGGTGACGAGGGAGATGTAGGCGCTGTCGTCAGCTGTGGCATTGACGAGATGGGCAGGACAGTTCTTGCCGTTTCGGTCGACGCCCGCGTCAGCGTGCGCTGCCAACGCTGTCTTGACGTGTTTAAGCGCCCAGTGGCCGCGTCGAGTCGACTGGCAGTCGTGGAAACAGATGAGCAGGCGGCGGGATTGCCAGAGGGGCTTGAGCCAGTGCTGGCCACCAACGAGATAGATCTCTGGGCCGTGGTGGAAGATGAGCTGGTGCTGGCGATGCCGGTGTACAGCTACCATGAGGACGAAAGATGTATTGAACAGCTTGCGGGGGCGGCGTTTGCGCCCGGGGCAGGCGCTGACGAGCAACGGCAAAGCAGTGAAAGTGACGGCCCGTTTGACGTATTGGCGCAGTTGAAGCGCGACCTGAATCATTAACCCGACAGGAGAAGACCATGGCAGTACAGCAGAACAAAAAGACGCGCTCGCGTCGCGGCATGCGCCGTTCCCACGACAGCCTCACCGGCAGCACCCTGAGTATTGATCCGGTATCGGGCGAAAGCCACCGTCGCCATCACGTGACGGCCGATGGTTTTTACCGTGGCAGAAAAGTGGTTGACACCGGCAGCGACGACTGATGCCTGCGACTGTCGCTCTCCCCCCGGGAACCTCAGTCGCCGTACTGTATAGCCACCGCCAGGCTCCGACGGAGCTTGCGGTGGTTTTTTTCTGCCACAAAGAACAGGATCCATAGCATGGCGGACGCTTCTCTGGCGTTTGTTTTTCCCGGACAGGGATCGCAGGCCACCGGAATGCTGACCGCGGCATACGCGCTCAGCGACGATGTAAGGCATACATTTTCTGAAGCATCTGAGGCGCTCGGCTACGATGTGCGGGCGCTTGTCGCAGAGGGTGATCAGGCTGCGCTGGATCTCACGGAGACCACTCAGCCTGTTCTGCTTGCCTGCAGCGTCGCACTCTGGCGCGCCTGGCTGTCACAGGGTGGCGCGGTGCCGGCCCTGCTTGCCGGGCACAGTCTGGGAGAATTTTCGGCACTCACCTGCGCCGGCAGTTTTGATTTCGCCGACGCCTTGCGCCTGGTCCGTGAGCGCGGCCGCTTCATGCAATCGGCCGTCCCTGTCGGGGATGGTTCAATGGCGGCGATCCTGGGCCTGGACGATGCAGACATTCGCCGAATCTGCGATGAAACATCGGCGGCTTCGGGTGAAGTCGTGTCCGCGGTGAACTACAACGCGCCGGGGCAGGTCGTGATTGCCGGCCACGCCGGTGCAGTGGAGGCCGCTATCCGGGCACTGAAATCGGCGGGAGCCAAACGCTGCATGCCCCTGGCGGTCAGTGCACCTTTTCACACGTCACTCATGCGGCCGGCCGGAGAAAAATTGGCGGAGATTCTGGCGGAAACCCCTATCAGGACGCCGGAAATTCCAGTAATCCACAATGTCCATGCGCAGCCGGAAAAGAACACTCAAACCATCAGGGATCTGCTGGTTTCACAAATCTCGTCCCCGGTCATGTGGACGGATTGCGTCAGGTCGCTGGTGGCCGCCGGTGCAACAAGGCTTGCAGAGTGCGGGCCGGGGAAGGTGCTGTGCAAGCTGAACAAGCGCATCGACAGGGCCATCAACAGTTTTCCGATGGAGACTCCCGAGGATCTTCAGGCGCTGCTAAGTATCAGCCACACACAGGCGGAGGGTAGACATGAGTGACGCGAGCAGGTCGGGGAGGATTGCCCTCGTAACCGGGGCCAGTCGCGGTATCGGCCGCGCCATTGCCGAGCGGCTGGCGAGCACGGGCCATACCGTGATAGGAACAGCCACCACCACGAAGGGAGCGACCGCGATAAACGATTACCTCGCTGTTGCCGAAACCCCCGGCGTCGGCATGGCCTTGAACGTGACCGATGCCGATGCGGTCAGCGCAGTGATCTCGGAAGTGGCGAACAATCACGGTGCACCACTGCTGCTCATCAACAACGCCGGGATTACCCGCGACAATTTGCTGATGCGAATGAAACCCGACGAGTGGGACGACGTTATCAATACCAATTTGACTGGTCTTTATCGTCTGAGCAAAGCCTGCATCAAGGGTATGACCAAGGCGCGCTGGGGTCGGATCATCAACGTGACCTCCGTAGTCGGCTCCATGGGCAATGCCGGGCAGAGCAACTATGCGGCCAGCAAAGCCGGCGCCGGAGGCTTCAGTCGAGCGCTTGCCAGAGAGATCGGTGCGCGCAATATAACGGTAAACTGCGTGGCGCCCGGCTTTATCGACACCGACATGACCCGTGATTTGAGCGAAGCACAGAAAAACGCCATGCTCGATCAGATTCCGCTGGGCCGGCTCGGGGCTGCCGATGACGTCGCCGCGCTGGTAGACTTTCTTTGCAGCGATGCCGCCGGCTACATTACCGGAGAAACCGTCAACATAAATGGCGGCTTGTTCATGGCGTGACGCAGGCGGTTGGAAAAGTAGTATTACTACCCTGAAAAAACTTGTAAAATCCGCTGTCGAACCAGTTGTGGTTTGGCTTTCAACCAGATGGCAGGAGTTATCAACAATCATGAGCAGCATCGAAGAACGCGTAAAAAAAATTGTCGCCGAGCAGCTTGGTGTTAAAGAAGACGAAGTACAGACCGAAGCCTCGTTTGTCGAAGATCTTGGCGCAGACTCCCTGGATACGGTTGAATTGGTCATGGCCCTCGAGGAGGAGTTTGAGACCGAAATTCCCGACGAAGAAGCCGAAAAGATTACAACGGTCAAGCTTGCGATTGATTACATCAACGCCAATCTCGCCTGAGTAGTATCATCACAACTCGGGAGGCCGTGTCTACTGCGGCGATGGGGCGTTTTTTCTTGTTGGACCGCCCCGGTGCTGCATCGTCTTCCCTGCAGGCTGGGACTGAGCAAGGAGCGAACCTGTGAACGGCAGGAGAGTCGTGGTTACGGGTATGGGCGCGGTGACGTCCGTCGGTCACACCGTTGAAGCAAGCTGGGAGAGTATTCTCGCGGGACGCAGTGGCGCGTCGAACATCACGGCTTTCGACGCCAGTAACTACACCACACGCTTCAGTGCAAGCGTCCGGGACTTTGACGTTTCGCCTTACCTGCCCTCAAAGGAAACCCGCAAACTGGACGCATTCGTGCAGTATGGCATGGCCGCAGGCATCCAGGCCATGGAGGACGCGAGTCTGGATATCACTGAGCAGAATGCCCCTCGCATTGGCTGTGCGATCGGGTCGGGTATCGGTGGTATCGGGCAGATAGAGAAAAACGCGCAAATCGTCTCGACATCGGGCCCGCGCAAGATCTCGCCGTTTTTTGTCCCCGGATCCATCATCAACATGATCAGTGGAAACCTGTCAGTGAAATACGGTATGCAGGGTCCAAACCTTGCAATCGTCACTGCCTGCACCACGGGGACCCACAACATCGGACTCGGCGCCCGCCTTATCGCCCACGGCGATGCCGACGTCATGCTGGTTGGCGGTGCGGAAATGGCGACCACCCCCGTCGGGCTTGGCGGCTTTGCAGCGGCAAGAGCGCTCTCAACGCGAAACGACGACCCGGCGGCCGCGTCGCGACCTTGGGATCGGGATCGCGACGGCTTTGTGCTGGGCGATGGCGCCGGCGTCATGCTGCTGGAGGAACTGGAGTCTGCCCAGCGCAGGGGTGCCAGAATCTACGCCGAGGTCACCGGATTCGGGATGAGCGGTGATGCCTACCACATGACGCTGCCACCTGAGGACGGGCGTGGTGCGGCTGCGGCCATGTCGAACGCGCTGCGCGATGCCGGTCTGGCCGCCGATGCGATAGATTATATAAACGCCCACGGCACGTCTACGCAGGCCGGTGATCTCGCGGAGAGTCGAGCGATCGAGACCGTTTTTGGCAGTGCCTCGAAGACCGTCGCCGTCAGCTCCACAAAGTCGATGATCGGCCATCTGCTCGGGGCCGCGGGAGCAGTGGAAGCGATTTTCACCATCCTGTCGTTACGAGATCAGGTAGCTCCGCCAACGATAAACCTCGACAACGTGGACGCTGACTGCCACCTCAATTACGTACCGAATACTGCGCAGCAGCGTCCCATTCGACACGCCTTGTCGAACTCTTTCGGCTTTGGCGGCACCAACGGCTCACTCGTTTTCAGCCGGCCTGACTAGGCGGGCGCCGCCCATGCCCGCATCGGAGCAGACCTGGATCAACGGTGAGGTCGCTACAGCGCTCCCGCTGCCTGATCGCGGGCTTGATTACGGTGACGGGCTGTTCGAGACGATGCCAGTCATCGCCGGTGACATTCCATGGCTTGGCCATCATCTGGATCGTCTGCGCGATGGGCTGCAGAGGCTCGGATTTCCGGAGGATGCGGACCATCAGGCGCGAGCGCATATTCTCGAGGCACTCGATACTCGCCAGTTTCACGGCGTCATGCGCCTCACCGTGACGCGTGGTAGCGGGCCGCGCGGGTATGCGCCCATTGACAGGCCACGGCTGCACTTTGTAATCCAGCTGTCGTCAATGGAAACCGTGGGGCAGCCGGCACTGCCAGCGGCATCCATCGGCCGCTCATCCATCACGCTATCGAAGCAACCGGCGCTCGCCGGCATCAAGCACCTCAATCGTCTGGAACAGGTATTGGCCGCGCGTGAGCGGCAGACTTCGGGTTTTGACGAAATGCTGATGACAGACAACGAAGGTAACGCCATCTCCGCCATCAGTGGCAACCTGTTCCTTGTCAGCAGAGGACAGTTACTGACACCTACGCTGATAAACTGCGGCATTCTCGGCACCCGCCGACGACTGCTGCTCGAGGAGCTGGCACCTGCGCTCGGTTTTGAGTGCCGTGAGACGACCATCACAGAGGCCGACGTGCAGAACGCGGACGAGGTGCTCTACTGCAACAGCGTTCGCGGGTTCCAGCCAGTTGGTCGCTACGGCGGCCGGTGCTGGCAAAGATATCCGACGGTGTACCGGCTACAGGCCCTGTACCGGGAACGGCTGCACGCATGCGGCGCCTGATTCTGTTGCTTCCGATCGTCCTGCTGCTGGCGGCACTTGCCGGGTATGTATTGCGCGATGAGTGGCATTATGCCGTGAAAATGCCCCCGGAAGGCTACTACCTGGAGGTAGCCCCCGGGGACTCTCTCGCGACACTTTCCAAGCGCCTCGCGACGGACGGCGTCATCCGCAACGCCTGGATGCTGAACCTCTACGGGCGAGCCACGGGGCTTGATGCCAGGTTGCATAGTGGGGAATACCGCCTCACCGGCAACCTGACAGCAGCGCAGATACTTGACTTTTTGAGCCGCGGGGATGTTGTGTCCTACAACGTCACGCTGCCGGAAGGCATCACGCTGGCGCGTGCCGTGGAAATCCTGTCCAGTGCCCCGGGACTTGACGCCGTCCTCACGGGACCTGACGATCGGCGGCTGCTGGAGCTCGCCGAGGGGCGGCAGTCTGCCGAGGGCCTTTTCCTGTCCGAGACCTACCACTACGTGCGGGGAGCGTCAGACTGGGAAATACTGAGACGCGCGCACACCGATCTCATGGCGACGCTGAACCGGCTCTGGGCTGGCCGGTTTCTATCGCTACCTTATAAAGAGCCCTACGATGCACTGATCATGGCATCTATCATCGAGCGGGAAACCGGCGTACCCGAAGAGCGCCAGCAGGTTGCCGGTGTTTTTATCCGGCGCCTGCAGCGCGGGATGCGCCTGCAGACCGACCCGACCGTTATTTATGGTCTCGGCACGGATTTTGACGGCAACCTCACCCGCGTGCACCTGCGCGATGCCGACAACCCTTACAATACCTATCGGCACGGCGGGCTGCCACCAACCCCGATTGCACTCGCAGGTGTAGCGGCACTGCGGGCCGCACTGAGTCCCCAGGACGGCAGCGCCCTCTACTTCGTAGCCCGCGGCGACGGCACACATGTGTTCAGCGATACACTGGAACAACACCAGAACGCGGTACGCCGCTACCAGCTCCAGCGACAGACTGACTACCGCTCACAGCCGGTGCGGAAATAACATGGCGGCACGCGGGCTTTTCATCACATTCGAAGGCGGGGAGGGCGTCGGCAAGTCCACGGCGCTCGCCTATCTCAGCCACCAGCTGAATGCGGCGGGCGTACCGGTCGAGACGACCCGCGAGCCGGGTGGCACGGCACTTGGCGAGGAGCTTCGTGATGTGCTGCTTTCGACGCGAAAAGGGCCGGTAGACCCGATGGCCGAGCTGCTGCTCATGTTTGCCGCCCGCGCCCAGCACATTGCCGAAAGAATCTGCCCTGCGCTCGATCGCGGCAGGTGGGTGCTGTGCGATCGCTTTACTGATGCGTCTTACGCCTACCAGGCGGGCGGACGGGGACTTCCCATGAACTGGGTACAGCAGCTTGAGAATCTGGTGCAGGGCGAGCTGCACCCCGACTGCACCCTGTTGCTGGATGCGCCCGTTGCGACCGGCATTGAGCGTGCGCGCGGTCGTGGCGCGCTGGACCGCTTCGAAAGCGAAAAGACCGAGTTCTTCCAGCGCGTGCGCGAGACCTACCTGCGCCTGGCCCGCGAGGGCTCGGGACGCTACCGACTGATCGATGCGTCGCAACCGCTGGCGCAGGTGGAGCGACAGCTGCAGGAGATTGGCCAGGAGCTTGTGCGCTGCTGGCAGGAGGGCGCTGATGCATGAGTGACGAAGACACGACACCTCTGGACCCGGTTAGCCAGCCCTTACCCTGGCAGCATGCAATCTGGTCCAGGTTTGGTTCCGTGCTGTCAGGCGGGCGCCTGCCGCATGCGGTGCTGGTCAGTGGAGAAGAGGGTACTGGCCGACGTCGTTTTGTCACCGCGCTGTCGCGCTATGTACTGTGCCAGGCGCCGGTTGGGGGGATGAACTGCGGCGAGTGCAAGACCTGCGCACTGAGCCAGACACAGGGGCACAGCGACTGGCGATGGGTTATCCCGACAGGTAATAGTCGCAGTATCGGCATTGATCAGATCCGTGACGTCATTCGGTTCACGGCACAGACGAGTGCGCTCGGGAAATACAAAGTGCTGATTGTGCACCCGGCAGACAGCATGACGCTGCCGGCGGCGAACGCTTTCTTAAAGTGCCTTGAAGAACCCGCTGCAGACACCCTCATACTGCTCGTCACGCGATCGCCGTTCCGTGTTCCCGCGACGATACGATCCCGCTGTCAGCGCGTGCAGCTACCATCACCTGATCAGAAATCGGCCGCCGCATGGCTGACGGCGCTGGATGGCGACGCGGCGCTGGCGCATCGCGCGCTTGCCGCGGCCGACAATATGCCAATGCTTGCATATGATCTGCTGCGCCTCGAGGGTGCGCTGGATCGTGCAGAAGAACGGCAGCAGGGACTGGCAGATCTTTTCGCGGGGCGATCCAGCCCAGATGATGCAGCCACAATGCTCGCCGCCATGCAGACCGAGGTCGCGGTCCGCGCCCTGCTCGCCGGCATCCACCGCCAACTGTGCGGGATGTCGACGCTGCAGCTGAGGCAGCCAGCGGGCCTGGCTCTACTGGCGATAGACAGCAGGCTTCGAGACCTTGAGCGCTCTCTCGCCGGTGGCGCCACGCCACAGCGAGACCTGCTCGCCACGGCGCTGGCGGCTCAGCTGGGATCGGTTTTGGGCGGAAGGGCCGCTTGATGCTAAGCTTCGGCCTCCACAGTCATGAGTGATATGGTCAGGTGAACGAGCAACAAAACAGCCGTCAGGGAATTCTGTCACTCACCATCAAGGACAAGGCCGTGCTTTATTCGGCCTACATGCCATTCGTGAAGAACGGCGGGCTCTTTGTACCCACCAACAAAAGCTACGATATTGGCGATGAGGTCTTCATGCTGCTCACGCTCATGGAGGAGCCGGAAAAAATACCCATTGCGGGGCGGGTGGTCTGGGTAACCCCCAGGGGGGCCCAGGGTAATCGAACGGCGGGCATTGGTGTTCAGTTTTCGGAACAGGACACAGCGGCGAATGCGAAGATTGAAGAACATCTTGCGGGAGCCCTGAAATCGGATAAGCCGACGCACACGATGTAGATAAACTGGAAATTGAATGAATAAAGAGTCTTAAGATACTGATTGTTATATTTTTTTTAAAAAAAAATGGGCCCCCAAAAAGGAGCCCAACAAGACCATTAGGAGTGAAACATAAAGGAATTTCTCCCTTCACAGGGTCACTGGCTATCGACCCGGAGGCCAGAACCCCGAGGGGCTTCCAGACCTCTCTTAGAGTATCGCTGAAATGCGCCATTTTTCCATGCGTTTTGCACCAAAAAATAGCATATTTAGTTATATAAACTATTTTTTAGAAATCAAAACGAATATCTAGTCGATGATTGCCAGCCCCGCCAGCCTCCCACTGCGTGGAGTCATCGAAGGTTTTTATGGCAGGCCCTGGCCGGCAGCGGCGAGGGCGCTATATGCGGACTGGCTTGCCGACCTCGGTCTTAATTGTTACCTCTACGCACCAAAAGCCGATCCGTACCTGCGCCGCTCCTGGACGTCGCACTGGCCCGCCGCACAATGGCAATCCCTGTTCGAACTCGCTGACATCTATCGTTCAGCGGGCGTGGCTTTCGGTGTCGGCCTGTCGCCCTTCTCACTGTACGCAGACTACAGTGCAGGGCAGAGACAGCGCCTGCGTAAAAAGATAGAACACCTGAACGCTCTGGAAGCACCAGTGTTGGCACTGCTCTTCGATGACATGCCGGGTGATCAAGTGGATCTGGCGGCGCGGCAGGCCGATATCGTCGCCGATTGCCTCGAGTGGAGCCAGGCCGATCGCCTCCTGGTCTGTCCCACTTACTACTCCGACGATCCGGTGCTTGAACGCGTGTTTGGCCGGCGCCCGCCGGGCTACTGGACAGAACTGGGGGACGCGCTGCCCCACGCCGTCGACCTGTTCTGGACGGGAAACCGGGTGTGTGCTGAGCAACTGCAGAGATCCGACCTGTACACGATCAATGATCGCGTGGGGCGGCCGGTAACGCTGTGGGACAACTACCCGGTCAATGACGGTGCCATACGCTCCCGTCATCTGTATCTATCTGCGCCACCGGCACGCGATGCTGCCGGCCTGCGCGATGTGACCCGCGGACATCTATGCAATGGCATGAACCAGCCCTGGTTGAGCCTGCCCGCGGTAGCCGGCCTGGCCGGGCTGTACAACCCGGCGCTGGATGTCCCTGCCTGGCTGTCTGCGACACTCGGCCCATCCACCAGTGCCCGGCTGCATCGGGATGCCGCGCTGTTTCTCCGGCATACCCGCGAAGACCTGCTCGCGGGCCAGGGAGACAGACTGTTGCGTGACTACGGCGGGCTTGGCACACCGGCGGCGCGGGAGGTTGTGGCCTGGCTTTGCGGTGATTACGCGTTTGATCCGGCCTGCCTGACCGATTGAGAATGCGCATCCCGGACAAACCTGTAGCAAGAGAATCCGGTTGAACGCATACCCGCCTTGTGGCAGACTCTTGGGCCTTGAAAAAGTACCTGCCGGTCAACAATTCAGTTCTGTCTGACACAATGTCTTCGCGATCGTCAGGTCGGGGATCCACCAGTGGCGGTACGTGCTGAAGCATGGCGGCAGCGAATCAAGCGGGAGTGGCGGAATTGGTAGACGCGCTGGATTTAGGTTCCAGTGCCGCAAGGCGTGAGAGTTCGAGTCTCTCCTTCCGCACCATCATCAGAAGCAGGCCGCGTCAGCCGCGGCCAGACAACAGCGAGCAGGCCTGCGATACCCTGCTCGCTTTATGTGAGGAAACGCCATGCAGGTCTCTATAGAAACGACGTCGGGCCTTGAGCGTCGTCTAACGGTGGGCGTACCAGCGGAGCGAGTCGATCTCGAGGTTGACAACCGGCTCAAGCAGGCCGTCAAGAACGTAAAACTACCCGGCTTCAGGCCTGGCAAGATACCCTTGAAGGTTATGCGTCAACGCTTTGGCGCAGGCGTCAGGCAGGAAGTCCTGGGAGAAGTCATGAGCCAGACCTTCCAGGATGCGGTCGCGCAGGAGAATCTGCGACCCGCCGGTCAGCCTGCAATCGAGGCTCGCAGTATCGATGCCGGCCACGACCTCGAATACGTCGCCACCTTCGAAGTGTTTCCGGAGATCCAGATCAAGGACGTGGAAGGCTTCAACGTAGAGAAACCGGCGGCAGATGTATCTGGTGAGGATGTCGATACGATCATTGAGGTATTCCGAAAACAGCAGGGCAGCTGGGAGACTGTGGAGCGCGCAGCGGAGACCGGGGACAAGGTGATCATCGATTACACCGGCACCCGTGACGGCGAGGAGTTCGATGGTGGAAGCGACCGGGATGCCGAGCTCGAGCTCGGATCGGGCCGCATGATTCCGGGGTTTGAAGAGGGCATTGTCGGCATGCAGGCGGGCGATGAAAAGACGCTGGCGCTGACCTTCCCCGAAGACTACCAGGCAGAAGAGCTCCAGGGGGCTGCCGTCGAGTTCGTGGTCACGCTGAAAGAGGTTAAGGCACTGCAGCTCGCGCCATTGAACGAGGAGCTGTTTGCCAGTTATGGCGTTGAAGGGAATGATGAACAGGCTTTCCGCCAGGAAGTGGCCGAGAACATGGAGCGGGAACTGCGCAATGCCGTTGAGGCAAAAGTCAAGCAACAGGTGATGGATGCCCTGCTCGACGCCCATGCGGACCTCGAGATACCCAGTGCGCTGATCAAGCAGGAGGTCGGCACGCTGCGACAGCAGATGTTCCAGCAGTTCGGTGGCGCGGCAGGGCAGGATCTTGACCTCGAGTCTCTGCTTCCCGACGAGATGTTCAGTGAGCGCGCAGAGCGCCGGGTGAAGCTTGGACTGCTGTTGTCAGAGCTGATCAATAAACTGGGCGTCCAGGCGGATGCCGGGCGTGTCCGGGCCGAGATCGAGGAAATGGCATCGACTTACCAGGATCCAGAAGAAGTGATCAACTGGTATTACGCAAACCAGGAGCAGCTCGCAAACGTAGAGTCCAAGGTGCTGGAAGATCAGGTCGTGGAAAAGCTGCTGGATAAGGCAGAGATAACGGAGCAGCCTTGCTCCTACCAGGAAGCCATAAGCCAGGGCCAGCAGGCCAACGCCTGATTACGGGCTCAAATCAACCCGGTCCGGAAAAACCCCGGACCCGCCAAGGACAAGTCGACATGTCGCAAGATTCAGCTGCAACCGTAGAAACAATTACTAACATCGGCCTCATTCCCATGGTGGTGGAGCAGACCGCCCGGGGTGAACGTTCCTACGATATCTACTCCCGCCTTCTCAAAGAGCGCGTAATCTTTCTGGTGGGCGCGGTTGACGACCACATGGCCAATCTTATCGTGGCGCAGCTTCTGTTCCTCGAGTCGGAAAACCCTGACAAGGACGTGCATCTGTATATCAACTCGCCAGGGGGCTCGGTAACGGCCGGGCTGTCCATCTACGACACCATGCAGTTCATAAAGCCCGACGTCAGCACCATGTGCATCGGGCAGGCTGCATCCATGGGCGCGTTCCTTCTCGGTGGCGGTGCCAAGGGCAAGCGTTTCATACTGCCCAATGCGCGGAGCATGATCCATCAGCCGATGGGTGGCACCCAGGGACAGGCCAGCGATATAGAAATTCACGCCCGGGAGATTCTGCTAATCCGGGAGCGTTTGAACCAGCTCATGGCAGAGCACACCGGGCAGCCGCTGGAGACTATTCAACGCGATACGGAGCGGGATCGGTTCATGAGCGCTGATGAAAGCCGTGAATACGGGCTCGTCGATGCGGTCGTCACTTCCCGTGATGCCGACGCGGCCTGAGCGCTCAAACTTGCAAAGCGCGGGGAAAAACCTCAACCTAGGGTGAAGAGATACACATCCAGCACGTGGACAAAGGCGGATAAATGAGTAAGGAATCCTCCGGATCCGGAGACGACAGCGGCAAACTTCTGTATTGCTCTTTCTGTGGTAAAAGCCAGCACGAAGTTCGCAAGCTTATCGCAGGACCATCGGTATTCATCTGCGATGAGTGCGTCGATTTGTGCAACGACATCATTCGCGAGGAAGTGCAGGAGGCGAGTGCCGACGACAAGCAGGACAAGCTGCCGGTACCGCAGGAAATCAACAATATCCTCGATGAGTACGTAATCGGCCAGCAACGTGCCAAGAAGGTGCTCTCGGTGGCGGTATACAACCACTACAAGCGCCTGCGCTATGGCACATCCCGCGGGGAAGACGTCGAACTCGGCAAGAGCAACATTCTATTAGTCGGGCCCACAGGGTCGGGCAAGACCCTGCTTGCCGAAACGCTCGCCAGACTGCTTGATGTCCCGTTCACGATAGCCGACGCGACCACGCTGACCGAAGCGGGCTATGTTGGTGAAGACGTCGAGAACATTATTCAGAAACTGCTGCAGAAGTGTGACTATGATGTCGACAAGGCTCAGGTGGGGATTGTCTACATCGATGAGATCGACAAGATTTCCCGCAAGTCGGATAACCCGTCGATCACCCGCGATGTGTCCGGTGAAGGCGTGCAGCAGGCACTGCTTAAGCTGATTGAGGGCACGGTTGCATCAGTACCGCCGCAGGGTGGACGCAAGCATCCGCAGCAGGAGTTTCTGCAGGTGGATACCGCCAACATTCTGTTTATCTGTGGTGGTGCATTCGCGGGGCTCGACAAAGTGATCCGCAATCGGTCCGAGAAGGGCGGGATCGGTTTTGGTGCCGAGGTCAAGAGCAAGGACAATGCGGCAAACATGGGAGAACTGTTGTTCGAACTCGAGCCCGACGATCTGGTGCAGTACGGTCTCATTCCCGAGTTCGTCGGGCGCCTGCCGGTCATCGCAACCCTTGAGGAGCTGAATGTCGCCGCGCTCATGCAGATTCTGACGGAGCCAAAGAACTCTCTCACCAGGCAGTACAGCAAGCTGTTTGAGATGGAGGGAGTCGAGGTTGATTTTCGGGACGACGGACTGCGCGCAATCGCTGAACGGGCGATGGAGCGCAAGACCGGTGCCCGGGGCCTGCGTTCCATCCTGGAAGGCGTTCTTCTCGACTCGATGTACAACATTCCGTCACGCGACGATGTTGCGAAAGTCGTGATTGATGAATCCGTCATACGTGGCGATTCGGCGCCACTGCTTGTATACCAGAACAGCGAGCCTGCACGGGCTGCATCTACCGAAGACTAGCGGCGCCGTTCGGCGCTGGCCAGCCTTCAGGCATCACGGCCGCCTTGCATTCCTGCAGGCCGGCCCCACTTCAGAAACAATGAATGCTATCCCGGAGAAAGTTATGGGTGATCCCAGCGTAACCGAACTGCCACTGCTACCGCTGCGCGATGTGGTTATCTACCCGCACATGGTTCTGCCGCTGTTTGTCGGCAGGGAAAAGTCCATCGACGCTCTCGAGGAGGCGATGGCGAACGATAAGCAGGTGCTACTCGTCGCACAGCGTAACGCCTCTGATGATAATCCGGGTGTGGACGATATCTATCAGGTCGGCACGGTGTCGAGCATTCTTCAGCTCCTGAAGCTTCCCGACGGCACCATCAAGGGCCTCGTGGAAGGCGGCTACCGCGCGGCCGTGGATTTCATCAACGATGACGGTCCGTTTGCGATCGCCGGTGTACGCGAGATAGAAAGCGCCGAGCCCGCAGAACCGGAGGGTGAGGGCCTGCTGCGATCGACCGCGAGCCAGTTCGAAAAGTATGTCAACCTGAGCAAGAAGGTACCCGCGGAAGTGCTGACATCGCTGTCAGGCATCGATGACCCCGGTCGCCTGGCCGACACCATAGCCGCCCATATGGGTGTCGACCTGGAAGAAAAACAGCGAATTCTGGAAATCGCCGACGTCGAGCAGCGTCTGGAGCATCTGATGGGGCTCATGGAGGCCGAAATAGACCTGTTTCAGGTGGAGAAACGCATCCGTGGGCGAGTCAAAAAACAGATGGAAAAGAGCCAGCGAGAGTACTATCTCAATGAGCAGATGAAAGCCATCCAGAAAGAACTTGGCGATATGGACGAGGTGCCCAACGAGGCCGACGACCTCGAGGCGCGTATTCACGAAGCGAAGATGCCGGAAGAGGCACGGGAAAAGGCCCTCGGCGAGCTGAGCAAGCTGAAGATGATGTCGCCTATGTCGGCCGAGGCGTCGGTCGTACGCAGCTACATAGACTGGATGGCCAGCGTGCCCTGGTCTAAACGCAGCAAGGTCAAACACGATCTCAAGCGTGCCAGCGACATCCTCGAGAAAGACCATTACGGCCTCGAGGAAGTTAAAGAGCGCATTCTCGAGTATCTGGCGGTACAGAAACGGGTACGAAAGCTCAAGGGGCCGGTACTCTGCCTGGTCGGTCCGCCAGGGGTCGGCAAGACCTCCCTGGGAGAGTCGCTGGCACGCGCCACCAATCGTAAATTTGTGCGTATGTCTCTCGGTGGCGTGCGCGACGAGGCTGAAATCCGCGGCCATCGGCGAACTTATATCGGCTCGATGCCGGGAAAGCTTGTGCAGAAAATGGCCAAGGCCGGCGTTCGCAACCCGCTCTTTCTGCTTGACGAGGTCGACAAGATGGGCATGGATCATCGCGGCGATCCCGCCTCGGCGATGCTCGAAGTGCTTGATCCTGAGCAGAATCACGCGTTTAACGATCACTACCTCGAGGTCGATTACGATCTGTCGGACGTTATGTTTGTGTGTACCTCCAACACGATGAACATACCCACGCCGCTACTCGACCGCATGGAAGTCATACGAATTCCAGGATATACCGAAGATGAAAAGCTCAACATTGCGCAGCGTTACCTGGTACCCAAGCAGACCAGACTGAATGGACTGAAAAAAGACGAGGTGGCACTCGCGGCCGAGACCGTTACCGACATCATTCGCTACTACACCCGGGAGGCGGGTGTGCGCTCGCTGGAACGGGAGATCGCCAAGGTCTGCCGCAAGATGGTCAAGGCCATCGCCACCGGTGAAGCGAGCAGTGGCAAAACCGTAAAGCCGGATGACCTCGAAGATCTTATCGGGGTACGCAAGTACAACTTCGGAATTGCCGAGGAAGAGAACAAGATCGGCCAGGTGACGGGGCTGGCGTGGACGTCCGTAGGTGGGGAGTTGCTGACCATCGAGGCGGCTGCCGTGGCGGGGAAAGGCCGCTACGTCAAGACCGGCTCCCTCGGCGACATCATGCAGGAATCAATACAGGCCGCCGGTACCGTTGTACGCAGCCGGTCGCAGATGCTCGGCATCCCCGCGAACTACCACGACCAGCACGATATCCATATTCACGTGCCCGAGGGTGCCACGCCCAAGGATG
>JBHEPQ010000058.1:0-4584 GCA_046260215.1 Chromatocurvus sp. | reverse complement strand
TCAAGCAGCTGCGCCGTGAGGGGCTCCAATGCATCGCTTGCATGAAGGATGATCTGCCGGAAACCCAGGCCGAGGGCGGCGAGCCAGAGTTCCTCTCCAAATGCGGGCAGCGGCTGGACAATCAGGTGCTCGGCCGCCTCGGGGAGGCTCCCCGCGTCAAGCATGCTATCGCTGACGATCAGGCGATGTGACCCTCTATCAACAGCCTGAGACAGCGCGTGCAGACGCGCCAGAATGTCGTCGCGATGCGGCGCGACAAAGCTCAAGGCGCCCGTCGGGCAGGCCAGAGTACAGCTCCCGCAGCCCTGGCAAAGAAACGGGTTGACCTCAATGTGCCCTCCCCCTGAGTGTATGGCCTGGGCGCCACACACAGTGAGGCAGCGTGTGCAGCCGGGCTGGCCAAATGATTGATGTGTGCAGATAGCCGCGTCGTAGTGAAAATACCTTGGCTTTTCAAAATCGCCAATCAGTTCCTTTGCCGCATCGAGCGCCTCTTTCAGTGCTGTTACCGAAGTGGCACGGAAATAGCCAAAGGGCAGCACAGTGCGGTCCAACAGTGGTTCGTCGCCGCAGTCAATGACAAGATCATACCTTTCCTCGCCCGGGGCACCCGGCGCGGTGAGGGCTACCTCTGGCGTCTGAGCGGTGCGCACACGAAACTCGCCCAGCCAGCCCTGCAGTTCGTCGACGGGGTGATCGAGGATACACAGGGTCGGGTCGGCCGGAGTTCCCGACCCGGCCCTTTCCACATCGCTGGCGATAAGGGCTACGTCCGGCCAGGTTATCTCAAGCAGGACCGCTCGCTGCGCCTGTCGGGGATCGACGATCAGTAGCTTTCCAGTAACGCTGTAATGCACGGTGTCGCGATTGTCGACGCTCGACTGGGGATGCGTTTGGATAGTAGTGGCCTCCGGTATTTTTTCCGTTCAATCCGCCTTCGTAGTCTACCTGAACTGCTCGCCATCACCTGCTTTGATGCACGCGACCGCTCCCGACAGGACTGACATGCAGATCGTTACTGCTTACGGTGCCAGGGTTCTTGTCAATTTGGGAGCGGGCATCGACGCGCTGGGCACTGATGGAAAATGTCATCCTGGTTTTTGCCTCGTTTATGACAGATCCTGAATAAAAGGTCTTGTCTGAGTAATCACAACTGTACACTCGCGACGATTTCGCCCTGGCGTACCGCAAGCACCTCACCTTCCCCCATGGGGATCCATGCTTCCCGGGTGAGTGGCACACTGGCCAGCAGGATTACGCGCTGCGCCGTGTTTGTTTCTGCTGATTCACTATCGCGCACCAGCGCCGCTTTATCACCGGCCGGGCACTCAAGACTGTAAAGCGCTGGCGCCGTGACTTGCCTCGTCAGGGCTTGCAGCCGCCGATCGGCGTGCACAAACAGCACATCGCCATCTGCATAGAGAAAACTTGCTGGACCCAGTGCCCGCAGCGCCAGAGCCACTTCAATCACGGTATCCAGTCTGGATTGCAGGGATGGAAGCTGACCGCGGGGATATGGCAGTTGCCTGATCCGATCCAGCAGCAGGCAAAAAGCCAGCTCGGAATCGGTCTCTCCCACTGGCTGAAAAAAGTCGTTCCCGACCAACGATGAGTGTGGCAGAGACTCCAGATTGCCGTTGTGGGTAAATACATGCACGCGGCCATTGAGTTCCCGTGAAAAGGGGCCGGTATTGGCCAGATTGACGGTGCCCTGGGTGGCATGGCGTATATACCCGAGCGATAGGGTCGTTTCCGGGCCGTTTGCTTCCAGCCAGGGGACCAATGGACCGGTGTCTGCTGGCGTTGTATCGCGATACAGAGCAACGTCGCGCCCCTGATAAAACGCAAGCCCCCAACCGTCGCGATTGCGGCTGTCACCACCTGCGTGGGCGGTCAAGGCGGTCAGGGAGGACGTCAATCTGGCTGGATGCCGACACGACATCGCCAGTAACTCACACATCAGAGGGCGCCAGGGTCACCCCTATCATCGAAAAGGCTCAAACAGTTCGGTAGAAAAATAGCGCTCCATGCGATCAGGAAAAACCGTGACCAGACAGGCATCCTCTGGCAAATGTGCTGCTGCCAGGCGGGCGGCGGCAAGGTTGAGGCCGGAACTCGGGCCTACAGGGAAGCCGTGGTGAATCAGGCTGCGGGTGGTATCTATAGCAATATCGTCGTCCACCACGATTTCTATCAAGCCCGGCAGTCGTTCAGGACTGAAAATGCGCGACATGCCATCCATCACCCCGGGAATACGTGTACTGAAGCTGCAGCACTCTATGTCGGTTATTGCCCTGTAGCTGACAGGGCGTGCCACAAAGGGTGTCACTTCGCAGCCGCTGTGGCGAAAACCCTCGAACAGGCCCACCAGAGTGCCGCCGGTACCGACGCCTGATACGACGCCGTCAACGCGGCCACCAGGCATCTGGGTCAGAATTTCCTGCGCGGTCCACAGGCGATGGGCTTCAGGGTTTTCCGGGTTGGCAAATTGCCGTGTGGTGATGCCGGCGCGCTTACCGGCTTCCTGCTCCGCCCGCACGATGGCATCTGCCATCCCCTGGCCTTTGTCCAGCATCAGAACCTCACCGCCGTAAGCGCGAATGCCCAGCAGGCGTTCATTGCTCACGCCTTGCGGCATAACTGCCAGAAAATGCAGATCCAGCTGGGCGCAGGCTAGCGCCAGGGCCAGACTGGTGGAACCGCTGGAGGCTTCAACGACCCAGCTACCGCCCTCGATTTCGCCCCGCCGCCAGGCCTTTTCCAGCATGTAACGGGCGATCCGGTCTTTGGTGGAGCCACTGGGATTGAGAAACTCCAACTTGCACCAGATGACGGGTTGACTGGCCTCCAACTGAACAGGTACCAGGGGCGTTGGTGCCATGCGCTGGAAGTAACGTCCATCCTCGGGGAAAAATCTGGCTGGCTTCATCGGTATAGCCTCACTCTCCCTTCGGTCCTGTATCCGGCACCAGAAACTCCGGTAACTCGTCTGCGGGTTTGAGTGCCAGTTCGGCATCGGTCAGGCGTGCGTAGATTTCAATCAGCGTGCCGTCGGAGTCGGTCAACCACAGCTCATGCAGAGGCGTACCCTTCCAGGTGGTGCGCGGTGGCTTTTCAATGTGCGCGCCAACCGCGACTGCCTGATGATAGGACGCAATGACCGCGCTACGGTCGGCTACACCGACACCCAGATGGTAGAGGGTGTCGTGGTGCAACTCTTTGCCGTCTGATACCAGCAGGACAAAATTCAGGTTCAGGTCACTGCGAATAAAGGTGGCATAACGATGTGTCCATTCCTTCGGCCACGTGTTAAGCAGCCACGCGTAAAAGCGCACGCTGTCCGGGAGATTATTGACCCGGATACTGCCGTGAAATTCCTGTGCCTGCGGGCCTGGCGGAATGTCGAGCAAGCCTGCCAGTACGGCGAGGCGGGCCCTGATCTGGTCGCGGGCGCTGCGAAAGCGCGTCAGAATTTCCTCACTGCTCAACCCGTTCGTATCACCGGCCGGATCCTGGATCGGCCAGTGAAGGCGTTTCACCCTGCCAGGCAGAATCGGGCAGACTTCTTCGGCGCAAAGGGTGACAACCATGTCGATGGCCGCGGCATCGAGGGCGTCCACCGACGTGCTCTGCTGATGGCTGATATCGAGGCCGATTTCCGCCATGGCCGCTATGGCATGCGGGTTGACTCGCGACGGCTGGGAGCCGGCGCTCATCACTTTAATGTGCGCGCCCAGCAGCTGCCTCGCCAGGCCCTCTGCTATCTGGCTGCGGGCTGAGTTGGCGACACACAGGAATAGAATACGGGTCATCGTCATTCCTCAAGGTACAGCGAATACAGGATGCCCTGAATCGTCCCGGGTCTGTCGCTGTGACAGTGCGCGCAGATTCTGCTGCCCCACTGGTTCGTCTTTCAGCAGTGGCACCAGCGCATAACGCTGGGCGTGCACTTTGGCCACGGCATCGATTTCGCGGCGTTCGTTGGCAGCGCGCTGCAACAGGAGCGGCGAGCGTGTGCGCGCAGCGGCAATGCTGTTGTTAATAATCCAGGCCCAGGGTTCTATGCCAGCGCGGCGCAAGTCCTCCTGCAGATTGGCGGCTTCCAGTACCGGGGTGGTTTCTGCCAGCGTCACCAATAACACCTTGGTCTGCTGCGGGTCCTGCAACTGCATCATCGGGGTGGTGAAGTGAATGCCCTTGTCGCCCATCTGCCGTGCAATGTCCCTGTGGTAGGCACCGGTGGCATCCAGCAGCAGCAGAGTGTGCCCGGTGGGCGCTGTGTCCATCACCACAAACTTTCTGCCCGCTTCGCGGATGATGCGGGAGAAGGCCTGGAACACGGCGATCTCTTCGGTACAGGGTGAACGCAAATCCTCTTCCAGCAAAGCGCGGCCCTGGGCGTCAAGCCTGGCGCCCTTGGTTTCCAGCACATGCTCGCGGTAGCGTTCAGTCTCTGCATGCGGGTCGATGCGGCTCACGCTCAGGTGATCGAGCGTTTCGCTGAGGGTTTCGGTGAGATGCGCAGCCGGGTCGGAGGTGGTCAGATGCACCGGTAGGCCGCGATGGGCAAGTTCCACGGCAACC
>JBHEPQ010000054.1:0-3152 GCA_046260215.1 Chromatocurvus sp. | reverse complement strand
GGGTAGGCACTGGCAGCGACTGTTGTACTCCGTAGCCGGTCCACAAGGCAGGCTGGGGTTTGTCGGACACGCCAGTTCGCCATCCATGGCAAACTGGCGTGTCCAACGGCGCCGCCCCCGCCTCCCCGGCCGGAACAGTGCTGCAACGAAAAAACGCTACAGGTCGAAAATCTTCCCCGGATTCAGAATGCCCGCCGGATCAAACACCCGCTTGATCTGGCGCATGATCTCGATCTCCTCTGGCGACCGCGTAAATCCCAGGTAATCCTTCTTCAACAGCCCCACACCGTGCTCCGCCGACACGCTGCCGCCGTAGCGTTGCACGATCTCGAATACCCAGCGGCTGACTTCGCCGCAGCGGGACTGAAACTCAGCCATGGGCAGATCGTCGGGCTTTAGGATATTCAGGTGCACGTTGCCGTCGCCGATGTGGCCAAACCAGATAATCTCGAAGTCCGGGTAATTGGCGTTGACGACGGCCTCGACCTCATCCAGAAAAGCCGGCACCCGGGAAACCACGGTGGAGATGTCATTCTTGTAGGGCGTCCAGCGCGAGATAGTCTCGGAAATGTCCTCACGCAAACGCCACAGCGCCCGGGCCTGGGCCACACTCTGGCTGATGGTGCCATCCAGAACCCAGCCTTTCTCGACGCCCGACTCGAACAGCGCCATGGCGCGCTCCAGGGTCGCCTCGTCGCTACCGGCGAACTCAAGCAGGGCATAGTAGGGACAGGGCGTCTCGAAGGGCCGTTGCAGGCCCTGGTGTTCGATAACCCGGCTCAGCGCCTGCTCGGAAAAAAACTCAAAGGCGTGCAGCTCCAGTTCGCCGCGGAATGCACTCAACACCTGCATGACAGCGGGCATGTCCGGTGACCCGAGAACCATGACGGCGAGGTCCTCCGGGGCCTCGTCCAGGCGGACGGTTGCCTCGACAATCAACCCCAGAGTTCCCTCGGAGCCAATCATGAGGTGACGCAGATCGTAGCCGGCGTTGTTCTTGATCAGGCCGCGGTTGAGATCAAGCAGGTCGCCGCTGCCGGTAACCACTTTAAGACCGGCCACCCAGTCACGGGTCATGCCATGGCGGATCACCTTGATACCGCCGGCATTGGTGGCGATGTTGCCGCCGATCTGGCTGGAGCCGCTGGAGGCGAAATCCACCGGATAGAACAGCCCCTGCTCCTCGGCAAATTCCTGCAGCCTGGCGGTGACCACGCCGGCGCCACAGCGCAGGGTGCGATCCACCGGTGAGAAATCGCTGATCGTATCCAGCCGATCGAGGGCGACCACCAGTTCACCATTGGCGGCCACCGCGCCTGCAGACAGCCCGGTGCGTCCGCCGGAGGGAACAACGGCGAGCCCGCGATCGGCGGCGAGGCGAACAATCGCCTGCACTTCATCAATGCTGCCGGGCAATACCGCGGCAGCGGGCGCGGGCTCTACGGCCCGGGTCCAGTCGCGGCCATACTGCACCAGCGACGCGGCGTCGAGGTAAACGTGCCCGGAGCCGACAATATCTTCCAACAGACTCTGTATTTCGCGGTTCAATTCGTCCAATTGATGCCTCCGCACCTGTCCAGCTCCCAGCGAGCCGTATGCTACCATGTCATCCCTATACCGCTGCATACGCCCGGATGGGCGCTGAGGATGCATCGAGACACATGTCAAAAAATTCCCTGGACAAGAAAAAAATCCGCTTTCTGCTTCTGGAGGGCGTCCACTCCTCTGCCGTTGAATCGCTGCACAAGAGCGGGTACCACGTTATCGAACAGCACAAAAAAGCCCTACCGCCGGAGGAGCCGAAAGCGGCGCTGAAGGGCGTGCATTTCCTTGGCATTCGCTCGCGCACTCAGCTCACCGACGACCTACTTGAGCATGCCGACAAGCTGACAGCGATCGGCTGCTTCTGCATCGGCACCAACCAGGTTGACCTGGACGCCGCAACGCGTCGCGGCATCGCTGTTTTCAACGCGCCTTTCTCCAACACGCGGAGCGTTGCCGAGCTGGTGATCGCCGAGGCGATTCTGCTGTTGCGCGGCATATCCGCAAAGAACGCGGCGGCACACCGCGGCGAATGGCAGAAAACAGCAGTGAACGCCTACGAAATCCGCGGCAAGCGCCTTGGCATTGTCGGCTACGGCAATATCGGCACCCAGCTCGGCGTCATCGCCGAGGGTCTGGGTATGCAGGTGCAGTTCTACGACGTGGTGAGCAAATTGCCCATGGGCAACGCGCGTCAGGTAGCCAGCCTGTCCCAGCTCCTTAGCAGCTCCGATGTGGTCACTCTGCACGTGCCGGAAACCGCCACAACCCACATGATGATCGGGCCCCAGCAGCTGCTGCAGATGCGTTCCGGTGCCATACTCATCAACGCCTCCCGCGGCACGGTGGTGGACATCGACGCGCTGGCGGCGCGGCTCGAGGGAGACCATCTTGCCGGCGCCGCAATAGACGTATTCCCCGTGGAACCGCGCTCCAACGACGACGAGTTCGTATCGCCACTGCGTCGCTTCGACAACGTGATACTGACCCCGCATATCGGCGGCAGCACGATGGAAGCCCAGGAAAACATCGGCTCGGAGGTGGCAGAGAAGCTTGCGCTGTACAGCGATAACGGCACCACCACATCGTCGGTGAACTTTCCGGAGGTGGCCTTGCCGACCCACGAGGGCAGTCACCGCATTCTGCATGTGCACCACAATGTGCCCGGCGTAATGAGCGATATCAACCGCGTCTTCTCCGAGATCAACCTGAATGTCAGCGCACAGTTTCTGCAGACCAATACGCAGATTGGCTACGTCGTGATGGATGTGGATACCGTCTCATCCGACCTGGCGGTAGAAATGCTTAGCGCCATTGATACCACCATACGCTGCCGCGTGCTTTACTGAGCCGGCGGGTTCCGGGGGCATGCAAGGAGGAACTCCCTGCCAGCCGCTTCTCCTATAACTGCGATGAGAAAGACGTGCTGATCGACCGCAACTTCCTCGTCTTCTATCGCATGACCCACCTGGCCAGCGGACGCGCGGTCAACGTCACGCGAATCGACTGATAGCTGTAAATCGGGTAACACCTGAAAATGACAGCGTTGTTACACAGCTCACGGCAGTCATGCGCGGAAACTTAATTTTTCAGTGAGAGATCGGCACTAA
>JBHEPQ010000044.1:0-6846 GCA_046260215.1 Chromatocurvus sp. | reverse complement strand
CTGCAGGAGTCCGTCGACGCGCTGCTCGATAACGGCCGTCGCGGTCGCGCCATTACCGGCTCCAACAAGCGACCGCTGAAGTCGCTGGCGGACATGATCAAGGGCAAGCAGGGTCGTTTCCGTCAGAACCTGCTCGGCAAGCGCGTGGATTACTCCGGGCGCTCGGTGATTGTGGTGGGTCCGACGCTGCGTCTGCACCAGTGCGGCCTGCCGAAAAAAATGGCGCTGGAGCTGTTCAAGCCCTTCATTTTCGGAAAGCTCGAGGCCCGTGGCCTGGCTACCACCATCAAGGCGGCCAAGAAAATGGTCGAGCGCGAGCCGCCGGAAGTCTGGGATATCCTGGCCGAGGTTATACGGGAGCACCCGGTGATGCTGAACCGCGCGCCGACCCTGCACCGCCTTGGCATTCAGGCTTTTGAGCCGGTGCTGATCGAGGGTAAGGCAATTCAGCTGCATCCGCTGGTCTGTGCTGCCTACAACGCGGACTTCGACGGTGACCAGATGGCCGTGCACGTGCCGCTGACGCTCGAGGCGCAACTCGAGTCGCGCGCATTGATGATGTCGACCAACAACATCCTGTCACCGGCGAACGGCGAGCCGATCATCGTACCGTCGCAGGACGTGGTTCTCGGTCTGTATTACATGACCCGGGAGCGTATCAACGCACAGGGTGAAGGTCGGATATTCTCGGGAGTGTCCGAGGTGCACCGTGCCTACAGCGCGGGCCTGGCCGATCTGCATGCACGGGTCAAGGTACGGGTTACGGAAACGGTGATTGCCGAAGACGGTGACAGCGAGACCCGCACGATGATTGCCGATACCACGGTCGGCCGGGCGCTGCTCTGGGATATCGTGCCCAGAGGGGTCGCGTTTGATATGGTCAACCGCCCCATGGCGAAAAAAGCGATTTCGCAGATTATCAACCAGTGCTATCGGGTGGTCGGACTCAAGGCCACGGTCATCTTCGCCGACCAGCTGATGTACACCGGCTACGAATATTCAACCCGCTCAGGCGCCTCCATCGGCGTCAACGATTTCGAGATTCCTGCAGAGAAGGCACGGCTGATCGATAGCGCCGAGACCGAAGTGAAGGAAATCGAGGATCAGTTTGCCGCCGGTCTTGTGACCCACGGCGAGAAGTACAACAAGGTCATCGATATCTGGTCCCGGGCCAACGACCTGGTGTCCAAATCGATGATGGAGCAGCTGTCCAAGGAGACGGTAACCAATCGCGACGGGGAAGATGAAGAGCAGGATTCCTTTAACTCGGTGTACATCTATGCCGACTCCGGAGCGCGTGGCTCACCCGCGCAGATCCGCCAGCTTGCGGGTATGCGTGGCCTGATGGCCAAGCCGGATGGCTCGATCATCGAAACGCCGATCACGGCAAACTTCCGGGAGGGCCTGAACGTCCTGCAGTACTTCATTTCTACCCACGGCGCGCGTAAAGGCCTCGCTGATACAGCGCTCAAGACGGCCAACTCGGGCTACCTGACCCGCCGTCTTGTAGACGTCGCGCAGGACCTCGTCGTTACAGAAGTGGATTGCGGAACGGATAGTGGGCTGCTCATGACCCCGGTCATCGATGGTGGCGACATTATCGAGACGCTGGGTGATCGTGTTCTCGGACGTATGGTGGCCAAGGATGTTATCAAGCCGGGGACCAGGGACGAGATAGCCGTCACCGCGGGTACCATGCTGGATGAGCTGTGGATCAAGCGCATCGAGGAAATGGGCATCGATGAAATCGAGGTGCGATCAGCGATTACCTGCGAGACCCGCCACGGCATCTGTTCAGCCTGTTACGGTCGCGACCTGGCTCGCGGCCATCGCGTCAATCAGGGCGAGGCGATCGGCGTTGTGGCCGCACAATCCATCGGGGAGCCCGGCACGCAGCTGACAATGCGCACTTTCCACATCGGGGGCGCTGCTTCGCGTGCGACGGCGCAGGACAACATCCAGATCCTCGCCGACGGCATGGTCCGCCTGCACAATGTCAAGACCGTGACGCGGCCGGACGGTGACCTGATTGCCGTGTCCCGGTCCGGTGAGCTTTCTATCCTCGACGGTATGGGTCGCGAGCGCGAGCGCTATAAGCTTCCCTACGGTGCCATCATCAAGGTGGGTGATGACGCCGAGGTTGCCGGTGGCGACATCGTCGCTACCTGGGATCCGCATACCCACCCGATCATCACCGAGGTGGCGGGTACCGTGAAGTTCTCCGGCATGGACGAGGGCATCACCATCAAGCGGCAGACAGATGAGCTCACGGGCCTGTCCAATGTGACGGTCATGGATTCGTCCGAGCGCCCGACCGCGGGCAAGGATATTCGTCCCGCGATCACCCTGGTCGATAACAATGGTGACGAGCTGTGCCTGGCGGAAACCAATGTGCCTGCGCACTATTTCCTGCCCCCGGGAGCACTGGTGGGCGCCGAGAATGGTGCTGGCGTCGATGTTGGCGAAGTGATTGCGCGTATTCCGCAGGAGGGGTCGAAAACCCGGGATATTACCGGCGGTCTGCCGCGCGTTGCCGACCTGTTCGAGGCGCGCAAGCCCAAGGAGCCGGCCATTCTTGCGGAAATCACGGGGACGGTCAGCTACGGCAAGGAAACCAAGGGCAAGCGCCGCCTCGTGATCACGCCGCACGATGGCAAACCGCTGGCCGATGGGTCAGACCATTATGAGTCACTGATCCCGAAATGGCGCAACCTGTCGGTGTTCGAGGGCGAGTCGGTCGAGAAGGGCGAGATGATCTCCGAGGGGCCGCTGAGCCCCCACGATATCCTTCGCCTGAAGGGCATCGAAGAGCTGGCAAAATACATCGTCAACGAGATTCAGGAGGTGTATCGGCTGCAGGGTGTGAAGATCAACGACAAGCACATTGAGGTGATTGTTAGCCAGATGCTGCGCAAGGTTATCGTCACCTCTTCCGGGGAGTCGAGTCTTATCAAGGGTGAGCAGGTGGAATTTGTCACCCTGCTTGAGGAAAACGAGCGACTCCTGGCCGACAGCAAGGTGCCGGCATCGGGCGAGCGTGAGCTGCTTGGTATTACCAAGGCATCGCTGGCGACTGAGAGCTTCATCTCTGCCGCTTCCTTCCAGGAGACCACGCGGGTTCTTACGGAGGCCGCCGTTACCGGCAAGCGTGACTATCTGCGCGGTCTGAAGGAGAACGTGGTCGTGGGGCGCCTCATACCGGCGGGCACTGGTCTGACTTACCACGAGGAGCGCCGCAAGAAGCGGGAGGAGACCTCTGAATTCTCCGTCTCAGCGCAGGATATCGAGGCGGCGCTCAGCGAGGCCCTCCAGAACGGCGAATAGATGCGCCGATACCCGTTTACGGCGCTTCATCGCGCCGAGGCGGGAGGTATTGCGTCTGTTGACTCGGGCATGGCCCGTCTATAGAATGCCGCCTCTTCATTTATGGGGTGCACAGTGTACGGGGTGCACAGGCGTGGCGTAGCAGGCCGCGCCACACGCAGCTCACAACGATGGCGGTCGCCTGCGGCGGGGCCATCGCTAATTTTTATATTGGAGTTCTGACTGAATGGCAACGATCAACCAGCTGGTGCGCAAGCCGCGTAAGCGCAGGGTCGAAAAAAGCGACGTACCGGCGCTTCAAAGCTGCCCCCAGCGTCGTGGCGTCTGCACGCGTGTTTACACGACCACACCAAAGAAGCCGAATTCGGCACTGCGCAAGGTGTGTCGCGTGCGCCTGACCAATGGCTACGAAGTGTCGTCTTATATCGGCGGTGAAGGACACAACCTCCAGGAGCACAGCGTGGTTCTTATCCGCGGCGGTCGTGTCAAGGATCTCCCCGGTGTGCGTTACCACACGGTGCGCGGCAGTCTGGACACCTCCGGTGTCTCTGGGCGGCGCAACGGTCGCTCCAAGTACGGTGCCAAACGGCCCAAGTAATGTTTTATTGAATGACGGCGAAACCGCTGTCTGTTGTCAATCAGTAAGGTCGGACCCCTGCCTCACCCGCGCAAGTGGCAGGTCGGTGTTCGGGTAACCTGAAGAGAAGAAGGGCAAAAACATGCCAAGAAGAAGAGTTGTCGCCAAACGCGAAGTGCTGCCGGACCCCAAGTTCGGTAACGTGACGCTGGCAAAATTTATGAATCACGTCATGGTCAGCGGCAAGAAGTCCGTTGCCGAGGGTATCGTTTACGGTGCACTCGACCTCGTTCGCGAGCGCCTGAGCAAGGATCCTATCGAGGCCTTCGATGAGGCCCTCGAGAACATCTCTCCGATGGTGGAGGTTAAGTCCCGCCGCGTCGGGGGTGCCACCTATCAGGTGCCGGTGGAAGTGCGCCCCGCGCGCCGCACGGCACTCTCCATGCGCTGGTTGGTCGAGCATGCCCGCAAGCGCGGCGAAAAGTCCATGCGGCAGCGCCTCGCCGGCGAGATCGTGGATGCTTCCCAGGGCAAGGGCAATGCCGTGCGCAAGCGTGAAGACGTACACCGCATGGCCGAAGCGAACAAGGCTTTTTCTCACTACCGTTTCTGAGCAGGCGGTTTTCAATCAGTTAATAGGGATTTTATTGTGGCTCGTAAAACGCCGATAGCCAGGTATCGTAATATTGGTATCGTTGCCCACGTGGACGCAGGCAAGACAACGACGACAGAGCGCGTCCTTTTTTACACCGGTCTGTCACACAAGATCGGTGAAGTCCATGACGGTGCCGCCACCACGGATTGGATGGCGCAGGAGCAGGAGCGGGGCATCACGATTACCTCGGCTGCCGTTACCTGTTTCTGGCAGGGAATGAACCAGCAGTATGACCAGCATCGCATCAACATCATCGACACGCCCGGGCACGTGGATTTCACGATTGAAGTCGAGCGTTCGTTGCGGGTGCTCGACGGCGCCGTGGTCGTCCTGTGCGGGTCCTCCGGTGTTCAGCCGCAAACGGAGACTGTCTGGCGTCAGGCCAATAAATACGAAGTGCCGCGCCTGGTGTTCGTCAACAAGATGGACCGAGCGGGGGCGGATTTCCAGTGGGTTGTGGGTCAGCTCAGGGAGCGTCTCGGCGCTACAGCGGTGCCCTTGCAGATGACCATCGGCTCTGAAGACGAGTTCAAGGGCGTTATCGACCTGGTGACCAACGAGGCGATCTACTGGAGTGAAGACGACTTCGGCATGACCTACGAGTCGGGCGAAATTCCGGCGGATATGGCCGACGAGGTCGCCGAAATGCGCGAGTTCATGGTCGAATCGGCAGCCGAGGCCGACGACGAGTTGATGAACAAGTACCTTGAAGGCGTTGATCTGACCGTTGAGGAAATCAAGCGCGGCATACGCAAGCGCACGCTCGCAAACGAGATTGTTCCGGTGCTCGGTGGCTCGGCCTTCAAGAACAAGGGCGTACAGGCGATGCTTGATGCGGTAATCGAGTATCTGCCGTCGCCGACAGAGGTCAAGCCCATCGAAGGAACCCTGCTCGACAAGGATGATACGGTTGAAAAGCGGGTTGCCAGAGACGATGAGCCGTTCTCGGCGCTCGCCTTCAAGATTGCGACCGACCCATTTGTCGGCACCCTCACGTTCTTCCGGGTTTACTCGGGTCGGCTGGAAAGCGGTACGGCACTGTACAACTCGGTCAAGGAAAAGAAAGAGCGGGTGGGTCGCATGGTGCAGATGCACGCGAACAGCCGCGAGGAAATCAAGGAAGTGCTCGCGGGTGATATCGCCGCCGCAGTCGGCCTTAAGGACGTGACCACCGGCGATACCCTGTGCGACCAGGCACGGCCGATTGTTCTCGAGCGCATGGAGTTCCCGGATCCGGTGATTTCCGTGGCGGTAGAGCCGAAATCCAAGCCCGATCAGGAAAAGATGGGGGTCGCGCTTGGCAAGCTGGCGCAGGAGGACCCGTCGTTCCGCGTCAAAACCGACGAAGAGACCGGCCAGACGATCATTTCCGGCATGGGTGAGCTGCACCTGGACATTATTGTGGATCGCATGCGCCGTGAATTCAGCGTTGAAGCCAATATCGGTCAGCCACAGGTGGCCTACCGCGAGGCGATTCGCAACACGTCTGAGATTGAAGGCAAATTCGTGCGTCAGTCGGGCGGCCGAGGACAGTACGGTCACGTCTGGGTCCGCTTCGAGCCGGGTGGGGATGCCAACGCCGAGGGTCTCGAATTCGTCAACGAGGTCGTCGGAGGTGTGGTGCCGCGGGAGTATATTCCTGCTGTACAGAAAGGTATCGAAGAACAGATGCAGAATGGTGTTCTGGCGGGTTATCCGTTGCTGGGTTTGAAGGCCACGCTGTACGACGGATCGTTCCACGATGTTGACTCGAACGAAATGGCATTCAAGGTCGCCGCCTCCATGGCGACCAAGAAGCTTTCGAGCGAAGGCGGTGCGGTGCTTCTCGAGCCCGTCATGAAGGTCGAGGTTGTAACGCCAGAGGAAAATATGGGTGACGTCGTCGGCGATCTCAATCGTCGTCGTGGTCTGATTGGCGGAATGGAGGAAACGCCCGCGGGCAAGGTGATAAACGCCGAGGTGCCCCTGGCCGAGATGTTCGGTTATGCCACAGACCTGCGCAGTGCGACGCAGGGCAGGGCAACCTACACTATGGAGTTTTCGCAATATTCCGAGGCGCCGAACAACATCGCTCAGGAGATTATTTCCAAAACCCAGACCCGCTGAGGCAGGCTCCATTCAACTGACGTTTTTACGAGGTGATTACCAGTGGCAAAAGCAGCATTCGAACGTAACAAGCCCCACGTCAACGTGGGCACGATTGGTCACGTTGACCATGGCAAGACGACGCTGACGGCGGCACTGACGCGGGTGTGTGCCGAGGTCTGGGGCGGCAGCGCGATTGCGTTTG
>JBHEPQ010000041.1:0-10970 GCA_046260215.1 Chromatocurvus sp. | reverse complement strand
CGCAGCCGCGACTTCCGCTCCATCGCCCACGCTTCCCGCTCCGTCGCCCACGCTTCCCGCGGGTCGGCAAGGCGGCGCAGACACGCCGTGGACCCGTCCGTGGGGGCTCAGGCTGCGGGAGGCCGCCCCCAGCCTCCAGCCTCGCATGGTCTGCGCCGCCCCGCCGACCCGCGGGAAGCGCTCTGTCGTAGTGGCGACAACCTCTCCGGATGGGGGACCGCGGTTGAGCGCTCGTGGCGACGTCGATATCCTTTGTCTCTTTGCATGAAGGCTGGGAAAGCATGGGCAACTCGAAGCGGACGGTGATCTGCCATCACCACATCTTCAAGAACAGCGGCACGACCTTCGATCACCTGCTTCAGGAAAATTATGGCGAGGAGTTCCTCGAGTTCGATGGTCCCTTTCGCTTCTCCAAGATAAGCCAGGATGAACTGCTGAAGGTGGCGACCAACAGCAGCGCATCAGCGATCTCATGCCATCAGATCAATCTGCCGGTGCCCACGTCGGTCGAAGTGGCGTTCCTGCCGGTCGTGTTCATACGGCACCCCTTGCTGCGCTTGCGGTCCATTCATTGTTTCAGTCTCGAGTCGCCAGATACAACCGCGGCGGCAGCAGTTGAAAAGCAGCCCCTCGCGGCCTGGGTAGCCAAATGCACAAACAACCCCAGCCTGCTGCAGATCCTGAGCAATGCTCGGATATCCTATCGGATCGACTGGAGGGACTCAGGACCGACATCGGAGATAAGGTCTATGGCGAACTGATCGCGCTGAATGCCCAGGACCTTGCATTGTTTGAGTATGCCTGCGATCGTCTGTCCGTCCGGCACCCGATATAAATATTCTGTAGTCAACCTGCGTCGAGGAACGGACCAATCGCTTCACCTCTCTTGTCAGTCACGGAGTTTGAGTCGCTGCTGTCAGGCGGCAGGCCGCTTTGTCTTGTCCATATACCCAAGACCGCCGGCAGCACCTTTGTAGAGCATTTCCGCAGCCAGGCGTCGCCGCAGGCAACCTTCTGGTATTCAGCGGCGCAGCGCGAGGCCTTTCTCACGGCGGCCGGGGCCGGAGACGACAATGCCACTCGGATCTGCGGTGGACACTTCGCCATTCACGACTTTCTCCAGCATCGGGAGACTGATCCCGTGTTTCTGAGTTTCGTCAGGCACCCGGTGGATCGGCTGGTTTCCTACTATCTCTTTGCCAGGCGCTCGGGTGCGGGGCATGAAGCCGCCGCGGCCGCGGAAGCGCTGGATCTGTATTGCTTTCTTCAGTACCTGGAGCGACATCGCCCCCGGATACTTTTCAACCAACAGTGTCGGTTTCTGTCGCCGGCCAGGGAACTCGCCATGTCTATGGGGGTCCGGTTTGCTGAGGTCGAGGCAGCCTGGGGCAGTGTATCTCTCTTTCTGGCGGCTATGACGTCCTGCGATGATGTCATCCGGAGAGTGTCTGTTGTCGCGCTGGGACGGCGCGTGACGTCACTGCAGAAAAGAAAGGTGACTCGGGAGCGTCCTGCAGGTTTGCCCGACGAACGCTCACGGCAGTACATACTGGATGCCAATGCCGAGGATCTGAAGCTGTATCAGGCCGCGGGTATCTACCGCCGGGTCGAACAATGACCGACGCAGAGCCGACCATCGATGCCAGTCGGGAGTGGGAGTGAGTGTTTATGCAGGAGATCGTAAATCAGGATGCCGTTAGGGACGTGCCCGCCCTGTCGCGGGCTTTTAGTGCCGGAGACCCCTTCAGGCACGTCCTGATACAGGATTTTCTGACCGACGCCTTTCTCGAGGCCATACTCGGGGAGTTTCCGGAGCCTGCGCCAGAGGATATGCGCAGCGAGTTCGGGCGCAAGTCCCGCAAGCATGCGGTCCACGACATTACCACGATCGGCCCCGCATTCCGGCGCTGGGACGACACCCTCAGGTCCCCCGAATTTATCGGGATGCTGGAGCAGATAACCGGTATAGACAATCTGCTTCACGACCCCGAGTACCATGGCGCCGGCACGCACAACAACATGAACGGCCAGGGCATGGACGTGCACATTGACTTTAATCTGCACAGAACTACCGGTTATCACCGCAGACTGAACCTCATCATCTATCTTGGCCCGGAATGGAACCCCGACTGGGGCGGTAATCTCGAGCTGCACAAGGATCCCTGGGACCGCGAGAACGATTACTTTAAAAGTTACCCGCCGTTCTGCAACCATGCCGTGCTATTCGAGACGAATGAGCATTCATGGCATGGCTTTGACAATATCCGCCTGCCTGATGACAAACAGGATGTGAGCAGAAAATCCCTGACGGTCTATTACTACACGAAAACCCGGCCAGAGGAGGAAAGAGCCCGCAAGCACGGCACGATCTACGTGCAGAAGGCGATTCCCGATTCCGTGCAGCCGAATGAAGTGCTGACGCCGAGGGCATATCGTGAACTCGAGCAGATTTTCAAACGCCGTGATAACTACCTGAAAGGCCTCTACACACGGGAATCAAACCTTCTGGTGCGGGTGGAAGACCTGAAATTCCGGGTACGGCAACTGGAGAAAAGACTGGAATCCGGGGCCGACCCGCAACCCGGTTCAATCGTATCCAGAATCAGACGCGCGCTAGATCCCGGCAGGAAACGATGACCGCCACCCCGCCCGCAGGGCCGCGGTGCCAGTGCTCAGAATTTTCCTTGCTCCGGCCGGATCACATACTCCAGCATCTCCGCATAAATCGCCTCCGCCTCCCGACACAACCCCTCATACCGCACCGGCACTTCGGAAGGCGCGGCGTGTGACTCGGGTTCTGCAAACCCCGTCGATGCCTCCACCGAGGCATACCAGTGTGGTGCCCAGACACCGTCGCTGTCGCGCGGTCCTGCGGGCCAGTGCAGCATCTCCTCGTAAAACGGAATCCCGATGCGCTTGCACAGCTGCCCCAGCACGCTGGCGGGGTCCTGCAGGGCGAGCGCGGAGTCGATCACCGGCGGCGCCTCGCCGAGGCGATCACAGATGCGGCGAAACAGCTTGATCTGCTGGCTGAAGCCCAGCTCGTCCATGTCGAATTCCGGCACAATCTTCGCGAACGAGGCGATCATGCGCCGTGGCTCGCGGATCAGGAAGCAGTTGCTCAGGCGGTCCATGAAGGCCAGATCCATCTCCGCCAGCATGTGCTTGGTCATGTGCTTCTGGTAGTAGACATCGGCCAATGGATCCGGCGCCTCTTCCGTCAGCGACCGGGCAACGCTGCGCCAGTCGCAATCCATACCGGCGATAATGTCCCGGCATCCGGGATGTTCGATGCCGGTCTGCGCCAGGTAATAGCCGTAGAAAGGCTCGTCGATCACGCAGGTGTCGGGGCGGTTCTCGAAGGCGCGCAGCATGGCGGTGCTGATATTGCGCGGCCCGGACCACATGGCAATACGCCGCAAGGCGCTCAGTCCTGTCGCGGGTGATCGACGCCGGGACCGGTGATATAGGCCTGCACGGTGTCGCGATAGCCCTGCTGCAGTTTCGCGAGAAAGGGCCGTTGGTCGGCGTCGCCGATGTCGCGGCCGTCCACTTCGGACACCGGTACCAGGCCGGCGAAGGTACCGGTCACGAAGGCTTCCTGCGCATTGTAGACATCGGTCAATGTGAAATTCGTCTCGCGCACGGGGATGTCCAGAGAGCGCGCAATATCCAGCACCTTGCCGCGGGTGATGCCGTCGAGGCAGTAGTCGCCGGTGGAGGTCCACAACTCATTGCGCCGAATAATGAAGAAGTGCGTCGAGTTGCAGGTGGCGACGAAGCCGTGGGGGTCGAGCATCAGGGCTTCGTCGTGACCGCTCTTGGCGGCGGCGATGCAGGCGGTGATGCAGTTAAGCTTGGAATGGGTGTTCAGCGTCGGGTCCTGCACGTCGGAATAGCCACGCCGGACGTGCACGGTGAACAGGCGCACGCCCTGCTGCACGGTTTCCGGCTTGCTTTCCTTGAACTCGGCGATAATCACCACCGTCGGCGGCGTGATGGTCATGCGCGGGTCCTGGTAGGGCGTTGCCTTGGTGCCGCGGGATACCATCAGGCGGATGTGCACGCCGTCGTGCATGCCGTTGGCTGCCAGCAGGGCGTAGATGCGCCGCGTCAGCTGATCGCGATCGAAGTCGGGCTGGAAGTCCAGTGTCTTCATGCCCTCGAACAGGCGTTCGAGGTGACGCTCGAGGAACAGTACGGTACCGGCCTCCACGCGAATACCTTCCCAGACGCCATCACCAAGGATGAAGCCGGAGTCGAACACGGAAACCTTCGCCTCATCGCGATGCAGGTGTTCGCCATTGATATCGATGCGTATGTTGGCGTTGCGTTCGTCCTGAATGTATTCGTGGGTGCCTTGCATGCTCTCTCCGTATCGGGGTTCACGTGTCCCGGTTCATGGCGGGATGCAAAAGAACGCATGTTATCATCCCTTCATGAGCGAACCGCGCGATACAATTTTCGCCGACCCCCTTGGCGAGACCAATCCCTTTCGTTTTGATGCGGAGGTCGCCAGCGTCTTTCCGGATATGATCCGGCGATCAGTCCCCGGTTATACGACGGTGATTTCCATGTCCGGACTGCTTGCCGGTCGTTACGCCACGGCGGGCAGCAATCTGTATGATCTGGGCTGCTCACTGGGCGCTTCCACGCTGGCCATGCGCCAGAATGTCCGCGCAGCGGACTGCTGCATTGTTGCGGTGGATAATGCCCCGGCCATGCTGGATCGCTGCCGTTCGGTCATCGACAGTGACAGCCATGAAACACGCGTGGAGCTGGTCCAGGCGGATATTGCGGATATGCCCGTTGTCGATGCCTCGGTGGTGGTGCTGAATTTCACGCTGCAGTTCATTCCCCCGGCGCGGCGTGGTGACGTCATGCGGAGAATACATGAGGGCTTGCGCCCGGGTGGAATTCTGGTTCTTTCGGAAAAGGTAAGCTTTGCCGACCCTCAGCTGGATGCGCTGAATGTTGATCTGCACCACCAGTTCAAGCGCGAACATGGTTACAGTGATCTGGAAATCGCGCAGAAGCGCAACGCCATTGATAACGTGTTGATCCCCGAGACCCTCGATGCCCACCGTGAGCGAGCCGGTGTCGCCGGCTTTGCTTCCTGCGATGTCTGGTTCCAGTGTTTCAACTTCGCGTCACTCATCGCGCTGAAAGCATGACGCTGCAATCTCTCGTCGATCGCTGGCGTAGTACCCCGCTGGCGCCCTGGGCCGAGTGCCTGCCGGACCAGGTTGAGCGGGGTCTTTCTCCACAGCGCCACGGTGATGTGCCGCGCTGGCAGGAAGCACTGAACGCTTTGCCGGATATCGCTGTCGAGCGGATCCATCTCGACTGCAGTGCGGTGGGTGCGACGGCTTCGCAGCCGCCTGCGACACCTGTGCAGGCCTCTCTGGAAGAGGCTTTGCAGGGTCTGCACCCCTGGCGCAAAGGACCGTTTGATCTGTTTGGCGTGTACATCGATGCCGAATGGCGGTCCGACTGGAAATGGAATCGCATTGCCGGTGAAGTGGCGCCGCTTGCCGGGCGTCGGGTTCTCGATGTCGGCTGTGGCAGCGGCTACCATTGCTGGCGCATGCTCGGTGCCGGTGCGGCCGAGGTCATCGGTATCGACCCGACGCCACTGTTCGTGTTGCAGTTTCGCGCCCTGCAGCGTTACCTGAAGCAGCCGAATATCCATGTGCTGCCCCTGGCGATGCAGGATGTACCGTCTGGCCTGCGCGCCTTCGATACGGTTTTTTCCATGGGAGTTCTGTACCACCGGCGCTCGCCGCTGGACCATCTTATTGACCTTCGGGACAGCCTGCGCCCCGGCGGGGAGCTGGTGCTTGAGACACTGGTGGTCGAGGGTGGTGAGGGCGCAACCCTGGTGCCGAAAGGGCGCTACGCGCGGATGGGCAACGTGTGGTTTCTGCCCAGCCCGGCGACCCTGCTGACCTGGCTGCACAAACTTAGGTTCAGGACGCCTCGCCTCGTGGATGTGTCGGCGACATCGACAGCCGAGCAAAGGCAAACCCCCTGGATGCGCTTCAATTCACTAGCGGATTTTCTCGACCCCGCTGATCTGTCACGCACCGTGGAGGGCTATCCAGCGCCGCGGCGCGCCGTACTCACGGCGACCGCGCCCTGACTCGGCGGCTACCGCCGCGCGGTGGTTTGCTGTGTGCATTGTTCCTTAACATTGTGACGATTTCACGCAGGCACGCCGCGATTACTGGGCTCTGTCGGAGAGAAAAGCCAGGATTTCCTCTCGATAGGGAATACTGCCCTGCGCGCCAGATCGCTGCACGGCCAGTGCCGATGCTGCCTGGGCAAACGGGATGGCGTCGGCCAGGTCGGTGCCCACGGCCAGTCCCGCCGCCAGGCAGCCGTTGAATACGTCCCCGGCTGCCGTGGTATCGATCGCCGTCACCGGGAAGGCCGGGAAGTGACGCGCCACGATGCCGCCGTTCGCTGTCTGCCGCGACAGCGTCACGCCTTCGCTACCGCGGGTAATGATGACATCCCTGACGCCTTTGGCATTGAGCGCCTGTGCGGCCCGCTCTGCGCTGCCGTTATCGCTGACCTGTATGCCAGTCAGATACTCGACCTCTGTCTCGTTGGGTGTCATGAGATCGATCAGGCCAGGCAATGCTGGCGGTAGATCGCAGGCTGGCGCCGGATTAAGCACGGTGTAGCAACCGTAACGGCGCCCTGCTTCAAGCGCGGCCTGCACGCTTTCCAGGGGCGTTTCCAGCTGCAGGAGCACAACAGCCGTATTGTCCAACAGAGGCTCCGCGCGGGCGATGTCTTCGGGCGACAAAAGCGCGTTGGTGCCGGGTGCCACAGCAATACAGTTTTCCCCGTCGTCGGCCACCAGTATCTGTGCGACGCCGGATGGCGCCCTGTCGTCCCGCCGGCAGGCTGTGGTGTCGATGCCGGCGGCAGCAAGATCGGCCATGGCGCGGTCGCCGAGGTCATCCACGCCAAGGCAGCCGATAAACGCTACATCGCCCCCGGCGCGGGCGGCGGCGAGGGCCTGGTTTGCGCCCTTGCCGCCACCGGCGGTGCTGAATTCGCCGCCCAGCAGCGTCTCGCCCGGGCGTGGCAGCCGGGTAAGCCGGATGATCATGTCAGTGTTGGACGAGCCTGCAATCAGAATGCGTTTCACGCGGTATCCTTTTGTCTGTCGAGAAGCGGTATTCGCTGTGCCATCGTGTCCGTTGTGTATCAGTGTTCGTTGCGCGTTAGTGTCCGTTGTGCAGTAGCTGAACGAATACGGTATTCTTGCCGCATGGCGTGCAGGTCGGCGGCCCACACCGGGTCTGAGAACCGAGCGCGATCGCCCCGAACACCAACGAGGACATTACAGCATGCTGGATTCACTGCAACGCCTTCCCGATGATCCGATTCTCGGTCTCGCGGCAAAATGCCGCGAGGACAGCAACCCGGATAAGGTCGATCTGACTCTTGGCATCTACATGAACGAAAACGGCGTGTGCCCGGTGCCCGAGGCGATCCAGCAGGCGCAGCGCACGCTGGTAGAAGAAGAGACAACCAAGGCCTATCTGCCGCCAGCCGGGGACGCTGACTTCAATCGGGGAATGCGGACGCTGGTGTTCGGCGAGGACAGCGCTGAACTTGCGGCCGATCGGGTTTCCAGCATACAGGCTCCAGGCGGCTGCGGCGCCCTGCGCATTGGCGCGGAAATCGCACACGCCGCGAACCCCGACGGTCGTGTATGGGTCAGCGATCCCACCTGGCCGGTGCATATCCCGTTGGTTGGCAGTGTCGGGCTGGAGTTGCTCAAGTACCGTTACTATGACGCAACGTCGCACGGGGTGGATTTCGACGGCATGGTCGAGGAACTGAAGGCGGCGGGCAAGGGGGACCTGGTCCTGCTGCACGGCTGTTGCCACAACCCCTGCGGTGCCGACCTGTCACTGGAGCAATGGGCTGTCATCGCCGACATGGCGGAAGAACAGGGCTTCATTCCGTTTATCGACATCGCTTACCAGGGTCTGGGCGCCGGGCTGGAGGAAGATGCCGCCGGCCTGCGCCTGTTGGCTTCGCGCCTCCCCGAAATGATCGTTGCTGCGTCCTGCTCAAAGAACATGGGGCTGTATCGTGAACGCACAGGCTGTGGGATGTTCCTGTGTGAAACCGCAGACAACGCTGAGGCCATTCTCAGCCAGGCAAAGGTGGCGGCGCGCCGCATCTACTCCATGCCCCCGGCCCACGGCGCTATACTCGCGGGCAAGGTGCTCAGCGATGACGCGCTCGGTCGCGTGTGGCGTGAAGAACTGTTGGCAATGTGCCGGCGCATCAATGGCCTGCGTGGACAGCTGGTGGACAGCCTGCAGGCCGATACCGGCCGCGACTTCGACTTCATCCGACGCGAGAACGGCATGTTTTCGTTTCTTGGCCTGAGCGAGGAAAATGTACGACGCCTGCGGGAAGAGCACAGTGTCTACATGCTGGGCTCGTCGCGCATCAATGTTGCCGGGGTCAATGCCCGCAACATTGACTACCTGTCAAAGGCGATCGCCGCGGTTCTCTAGTCGGATCGCGATTCCTCAGCCGGGCCGCCGGCGGATTGTCCGGCGGATTGTCAGGCGTCGGGCACGGATCCAGGTTCGGCGTCAGGCCCGCTCATCCAGTTCCGTCCAGCGTTCGAGCGCTTCATCCAGCGAGCGCTGTACGTCGGTGAATTCTGCCAGTGCTGCCTCGACAGTATCCGTGGGCTGCTGGTAGAAGTCAGCGGCACTGGTCATCGTCGCCAGGGCCTCGTGGCGGGATTCCAGCTTCTCGATATGCCCGGGCAGCTGCTCTAATTCGCGCTTCTCCTTGAAAGACAGCTTTTTGCCGCCGGTTTTACCGGCTGCCGACCCGGGCGTGGCCGTTGCCGAGGCCGTTGCCGAGGCCGTTGGCGGCGCGGTTGGCGGTGGGACGGCCGCGCTGAGTCCGGCGCGTGCGGTGTCGGCAGACTCCACAAGACGTCCGCCGCGGGCCTCCCAGTCGGTGTAGCCGCCGGACTGCTCCTCAACGCTGCCATCGCCGCGCACGATCATCAGGCTCGTCACCACGTTATCCATGAAATCCCGATCGTGGCTGACCAGCAGGACGGTACCCTTGAACTCCAGAAGAATTTCCTCCAGCAGCTCCAGTGTCTCGATATCGAGATCGTTGGTGGGTTCGTCGAGCACCAGCAGATTGGCAGGTCGCGTGAACAAGCGTGCCATGATCGCCCGGTTCTGCTCCCCGCCGGACAGTGCCTTGACCGGCGTGCGGATGCGCTCCGGCGAGAACAGGAAGTCGCCAAGGTAGGAGATGGCGTGGCGGCGCTTGCCATTGACCTCGATGAAATCCTGGCCCTCGCAGATGTTGTCGATCAGGTTTTTTTCCGGATCGAGCTTGCCTCGCAGCTGGTCGGAGTAGGCGATTTCAAGCTTTGTCCCGAGAATCACTTCACCGCTGTCCGGCGTCAGTTCCCCGAGAATGATTTTTACCAGCGTTGACTTGCCGGCGCCGTTCGGACCGACGATGCCGATGCGGTCCCCACGCTGGATAATGGTTGAGAAGTCGCGCAGCAGGGTCTTTTCGCCGTAGCCGTGGGACACCTCGCGTAACTCCGCGACAATCCTGCCGCTGCGCGCGCCGTCCTCGATACTGAAATTCGCCGTGCCGGTGCGCTCGCGTCGCTCACTGCGCTCACCCCGGAGTTTTTCCAGTGCGCGCACGCGTCCTTCATTGCGGGTGCGTCGCGCCTTGATGCCCTGGCGGATCCATTTCTCTTCCTCGGCTAGTTTCTTGTCGAACAGGGCGTTGGCGCGCTCCTCGATTTCCGCCTGGTGCGCCTGGTGATCGAGGAATCCGCGGTAGCTGCCGTCCCACAGAGTCAGATGCCCGCGATCCAGCTCGGCGATACGCCCGGCGACCCGCTGCAGGAAGCGTCTATCGTGGGTAATAAGAACGATAGTACCGCTGTACTGGGCGAGCTGGGTTTCCAGCCATTCGATTGATGGAATATCGAGATGGTTGGTCGGCTCGTCCAGCAGCAGAATCTCCGGTTCGCCGACCAGCGCCCGCGCCAGGGCAACCCGTCGCCGCCAGCCGCCGGAGAGTGATCCGAGGGTGGCGTCTGCCGGCAGCTGTAGCTGGCTGAGAACGGTTTCCACGCGCTGTTGCAGGCGCCAGCCATCCGCCGCTTCCAGCTTCTGCTGAACGTTGGAAAGTGCCTGCATGTCCATGTCTGCGCCGCTGCCAAGAATTTCGTGGTAGCGGGCAATCAGCTCGCCCACGTCATCGAGCCCGCCGGCCACGGTGGCGTAAACAGTGGCAGTGTCGCCCTCTGGCAGTGTCTGTTCCAGGCGTGCCATGCGAATGCCAGGGCGCACCCAGCGTTCGCCACTGTCGAGGTCAATATCGCCGGCCAGCACCTTGAGCAGTGTGGTCTTGCCCTCGCCGTTGCGGCCGAGCAGGCCAAGGCGCTCGCCGCGGCGCAGTGTCAGTTCAACATCATCAAGCAGCACCTGGGTCCCGAAGGCCAGGGCAGCGCGGTCCAGCCGCAGCAGGTCCATACATCCTCGTCGGCGTTTTGCCGTTGGTTCAAGAGGCGGCATCATAACCTAACTGTGGGGGTGGTGCGTGAAGTGGGTGAGCTCGGATCGGGTGGCGGAGGTGGCGAGGTTGGCAGTGTTGTTGGAGGTGTGCGAAGCTTCGGCGCCTCACAATGGAGGACTCATGAATAAAAAGCTTTGGGAGCCGGATGCCGAGCGCATTGCAAGGGAGCCGGTGACGGCATTCATGAACCGCGTCGAGCGCGAGCACGGTGTAGCGTTCAATGCTGACTACCATGCGCTGCACCGGTGGTCGGTGCAGCAGCCTTCAGCCTTCTGGCAGGCGGTGTGGGATTTGACCGGGGTTGAGTCGTTGGCCGGCGGCAACAGCGTTCTTGAGCACCCTGAGGCGATGCCGGG
>JBHEPQ010000315.1:0-3968 GCA_046260215.1 Chromatocurvus sp. | reverse complement strand
GCCTTACGCACGGCTGAAGAATCATCATCATGCCGCAGCGATATTCGAAACACCAAGTTCACACCCCTGCTCGCACACAACCCACATGGTTGAGCTTGGAGAAACTACCTTCACTCCAGTCTAGCACGCACTTGTCTCTTGACCACCAAAAGCGAACCACTGCGTGAACAAGATCACAGCGATGGACCAATAGCAGCCGCAGTGCGAGCTTTGAGCTCATTTTTGCTAGGTTATAGCCGCTTGTTTCCAACACTGAATTATTGCATGCACGAATCAGGCCGATTGAAAAATTCCGCAGCCATTGGGTTACTTACAGAAGATTTTTACCCAGAAAAGCCCCCTCGAACGCTTGAATGAACAGCAGAGTGTAAAAAATTCTGACCGCGCACTGCGAGCGGGCCTCACTGCCGAATACCCCCGGTTATAAACACCACTGCACCGCCTCACCACCTTTTCCGCTTGTTGTCGTTGCGCCTCTCTGATTTATCCTCAACGTCCACATCACTCCCCGTCCCGCGCGGCTTTCACACCATGGGACTCGGCCTGCAAGATAAAAAAGATGTTAGCTTCCGGGTCGGCAACACGGCTGAATGCGCAACGGAATACAATGCCACTTTCGCCGGTGTAGGTGTTGTGAGAAAAGTCAAATACTAGCTCGGCTTTGAAGCCTGCAAAGTGGAACAGCGACCGAGCGCCTCTCCCTCCTACACAAGGTGAGCGGTACCGACATGCAACTAATCTACAAAATGCGCAATACCGTAGCCCTGCTGCTGACACTTCAACTTTTAATCATCGCCCTGATTTACCTGCACTACCGCCACACCGGGCTGACACCCCACCGCTACATTGCCCTTGGCATCGACATAATCGACACAGAGGATTCAACTGTCCGAAGGCAGGCGGCAGCGCTGGCAAGGACGCATCTCCTTTCCCGCCGTTTCATCAAGGACCCGATAGAGATCTACCCCCCTGAACTGCAGATGCCGCTACCCACCTGGCGCGGCAATGGCGCCAATGCACTGCGCGATGCGGTGCGTCCCAGATACCGGGATGATGGCCAGCCGATAGCCCTCGCCGAGACTGACTGCTGGTCTTTACGTGAGCCACGCAAGCCAGTGTTGGACATAAGCGTGGATTCCACCGAAGCCCTGCTTATCGCGCTGGCAAGCATAGGACCCGGTGCGCGTATCGCTCTGGCGCCGAGCATCTATTCAATCAGCCCAACGTTAGCTCTCGCCGCCGCGGGCACGGCACAACAACCCATGCAGCTAAGCGCGTCGCGCCTCGGGGATGCCGTTCTGGTGTTTCAGGACGGCGGCTTTCTCCAGATAAACGGACTCCACTGGGCCGTGACGGATCTGGTAATACGCCGGGCGTGTCGCGAGGCCGGATGCACTGCGCACACGCGCAATCGCCGTGCGACAGATCAGTCACGCCCGGGATGGGAACGCGCTCATCACACTATGCCCGACCGCAGCGGCAACGGACTACGACACCACCTCCCTCCGCGACGCCGCACGTAAAATTAAACCCGTCGGGCTGAAATTGATGCGTCCCGGCGACCATCGGCAAGCCGCACATTTCCGCAAACCCGGCGTGCACTTCCATCACGCGCAAATGGCGGTACTTACCGGGCATGAAGGGGGCCATATCCGCATCCAGGACAGCTATTTCCACGACAGCGGCGCGGACGGGCTGGGGAACCTGGGCCACAACATTTATGTGAACAGCGGCGAGCTGACCTTCAGTCGTTCCTGGAGCCTGACGGCTCGCAACGCCGGGCAGGAAATCAAGTCAACAGCAGCGTAAAGACAACAGGTCTGGCGCGGGCCGTGAAAATACGAGACCAGAACGACGCCTCTATGGCTCTGTCGGAAAACTGCAGGCAGCCCGGCGCTAGCCGTTGATGAGCCGCCGGACCGACGCTTTCATACTTCGTCATAAATCCTCACCGTATGATCGCCGCATATCCGGTATCGTGAACGAGCCTGGGGAGCCAGACATGCCGCTCATCAGAGTCATACCCCCATCCTTAAAACGGTGATGGTTAGCGTCTGCAGCGCGTTGTCACTGACGTCAATGGAGCTGCACTTCGCGCCCGGCCACAGTGCGGAACAGAAAAACTCCACTTCAGCCCCAAGCCCCTCACCTTAGGAGGTATTTCCTGACCTCGGCTACCGCAGCACCGACGTTGATCGCGAACTGCGACTGCACGAGAACGCTCTGTTGGTGTATAGCGCCTGCCTGACAAACTCGCGCCGTTTGCGCATTGCAGCAGGTATTTGCCAATAGCAACCAGCGTTTGCCGCTAATAGCTTGCGTAAAGCACCAGGCGCGTGCCAAGCCAATTGATATAACCCCCTCAGTTGCGTATTTTCGTGCGATTGGAGGTGAACATGGCATCTACCCTGAACGAAAGCCTGCAGCCAGCGTCAGCGAGGATGACATGGACCTGCGCCGTCTTCGCTCACAATGAAGCCAAAAACATCACAGACTGCCTGGAAAGCCTGGAAGCCGCAGCCAGTGGCCTACCGCACCCGCTGGCAGTCCATGTACTCGCCAACGGCTGTACCGACGAAACTGAGTCAATTGTCGCTGCCTACGTGAGTCAACATGCGCATGTCAGGCTGGTGTCACTCCCCATCGCGGACAAGGCGGCCGCCTGGAATCACTACATACACCACGTTGCACCGGATGCTGACATGCACGTTATGGTGGATGGCGATGTGCAGGCCTGTGCGGGCTCGGTGGGGGCGCTCGCTGCGCGATTAAACTCTCAACCAAGTGCGAGGGCGGCGGCGGCCCAGCCTGCATCGGGTCGCAGTCGCATCAGCTGGTCGACCAACATGATTCACTTCGGCCGCATTGCCGGCTGCCTCTACGCCTTGCGGGGTAATTACGTCAGCTTACTGCGGGCACAGGGTTTCGCGATTCCCAAGGGGCTTATCGGGGAGGACCTGTTTCTTTCAGTCGTCATCAAAGACAACCTCCGCCATGGCGGGTTGTTTCAACCCGCCCCGGCGCTGGCGGTTGAACCGCGCGCCCTGTTTCATTTTCGCTCTCTATCGAGACGGCGTCCTGGCGACTGGTCACTCTACGCGAAACGGCTGGTGCGTTACCGTATACGCGACTATCAGCTGATGCTGCTCCTCGAGCACCTTGAGCGCTGTGGCCCGGCCTCGTTGCCCGCCCACGTAGATGAGCTCTACGCTTCAGTGAAGGCAGAACCCGCGCTTCGCTGGAGTGGACGCCGCACAGCGCTGGACTGGCTGGCAGTGGGCCTGTTGCGGGCAAAAATACGGTCGGCGAGGAAACAGCAAGGTTGAAAGCTATCAGTGGTCAAACTCGCCATCATATACATCGCTCGCTGTTGCCCGGTTCCCGTCGAGTAGAGGATGCAGTCACGGGCAGGTGATTCATTCCCTCGGCGCTGAGGACGATGTAATCCAGCCAAGCAGCCGTGATTGACGCGGGGCCCGCCGCTTTGACGGCCGCAAGTTCGACGTCCTGGTCCAGGGCCCGTCAATCCGGTGGCTTGCGATTCATGAGGTCGCGTCGCAGACTGGAATACGACTGTGACAGGGACTGAACGCGCGGCATTGCGACAGCGTCTGGATTTTTTGCGACAAACTGCTTCCGGCGCTGCTGGAATGGCCCAGTTACTCACGGATGAAAATAGGTTGCTCGAACTGATCAACGCTTCAGCGGCAGCACTTCCTGCTGCAGAGCCAGCGCCTTGAACTTGCGGATGACTTTCTTTGATGCTGCCTGTCTGGTCATGAGTCACCTCTGTCGCGTAGTTTACTCGCTTGACAGGCTGTCCATCATTGGTGGGCAGGATAAATTCGGCTCACGGACGAATCAGGCACATGCGCACTTCCCACTTCCCGCCCATTGCCCTCGCGCTCATACTCGCCCTGCAGATTCTGACCGCGGCTATCCTTTACGGGCACTACCGCTACACGGGC
>JBHEPQ010000300.1:0-9035 GCA_046260215.1 Chromatocurvus sp. | reverse complement strand
GCTTCTGTGGTAATGGATTCTCGGTGTGGGCGACTCCTTATGGTCGACTGTTTGCGGGCGGCTAGCTGTGGGCGACGGTTTGTGGGCGCGTCGGGAAGACCGTGCACACCGTGTTGTGTCGTGATACCTGAATGATGCCAGCTCTTGAAGAGCCGTTATTGTTATATGCCGTCTTGTTGCACATCGCGCTTATCTAAAAACGCGCATCAGGACCAGTATTTCTCGCTCATCGATATTTATCAAGCTTAGAGGGAGAAAGGCGCGGCGTTCCTGCCCGGGATCTGTGAAATAGTGACATTAATATCGTCATTATGAATCCGGCAAGTCGATTGCCGCGGGCCGAAGCAATGTCGATGTGCCGACACGGCAGTCGACCGGGCATAAAAAAACCGGCAGTCGTCTGCCGGTTTGCGTGTGTCGCCGCGGGCCGCGAGGCTCCGCGCTCACGGTCGGGTCAGAAGTTGTAGGTTACTTCCGCGCCGTAGACTTCACCCTTGGCCAGCGGGGCGAAGGTGCCGCCCAGCGGCAGCGGACCCAGCGACTGGGGCAGCTGCGTGGCGCCGCCGTGCTTGACGGTATCCAGCAGGTTGCGCCCGTGCAGTGAGAAGACCCAGGACTCGTCGTTGCTGTAGAAATCGATGCCGGCGTCGAGAATATCCTGCTCATTGATCAGGCCGCGATTGTCATCCGTGAAGAAGGTTTCATCCCGGTAGGCGTAGCTGACACGGGCCGTCGCATAACCCCAGCTGCCGATGTTCCAGTCGTAGTTGAGGCCGATGCTGTAGGTCAGTTCGGGTGCGCGCGGCAGGTCCAGATCCTCGTCTGCGGCGCTGATCTCGCCATCCCCGTTGAGGTCAAAGCGCACGGAATCGTATTCGGCGTCGATGTAACCGAGCGACGTCAGCAGCAGTATACTGTCGCTGATCCGGAACGTGCCGTCTATTTCAAGCCCCATCAGGGTCGCGTCGGCGGTATTGTCGAGCACCTGCACCACGGCAGATTCTTCGCTGGCGGTGTTTACCTCTCGTTGCATGTCGGACACTTCCGTGTAGAACACCGCGGCATTCAGGCGGCCCCAGCTGTTGGTCGACTTGTAGCCGATCTCAAAACTGTCCACCTGCTCCTCGTCGAACGGTCCGGGAGTGGCGATCGGGCTGGTATTGCGCAGGTTATAGCCGCCGGAGCGGAAACCGCGGGTCCAGTGGCCGTAGACGCGCGCCGTGTCCGACAGCACATAGGTCAGGCCAAGCTTCGGTGACCACGTCGTCCAGCTGTCGTCGTCCTGGAAGTCCAGCGGGCAGTCGTTGCGCAGGACAATATTGCAGCGCGTATCCATTCCATTGATCGGGTTGGCATAGGTTGATGTGCCTGTGCCAAGCGTTGCGGGAATATTGAGTACGTTGGTGTTGAGCGCCAGCGTTGCAATCTCGGCTGACTTGTCTTCCTCGGTGTAGCGCAGCCCCGCCGTCAGGGTGAGTCTGTCGCTGAGGTCGTAGTCGACCGCGCCGAAAAAGCCGAGCGTTTCGACTTCGTAGTTGCCGCCGCCATCCTGTATCTGAAAGGACACTTCGGGGCCGAGGGCGCCGCCGGTCAGCTGCGCGGTCAGCGCGCCAAGCAGGTCGCGGCGCTCATGATAGGCGATGTCGTTATCGAACCAGTAGGCGCCGGTGGTGATATTGGCGTTGCCGAAGCGGCCGCTATAGCGCAGTTCCAGGCTGTTCTGCGTCGCTTCCAGCCAGGCCGGAGAATGGAAAGCGGCAAAGGGCTGGGCGTCAATATCACTCCTTGTCTCGGCGGTGGAATCACGATAGCCGTAGATGAGGGTGACGTTGCCGTCGCCCAGTGCCACGCCCTGGTCGTACTGTACGGTCAGGAAGTCGGTCTCGGTATTCTGATAGCCATCGAAATCGTTGGCGACGCCGAAGTCATTGCGGTCGAAGAAGGTGCTGCTTGCGGGAGGCGTTGCGCCTTCGTTGCGCTCGCGGCCGTTCAGATGCGACTGTGCCACTGGACCATCGCCGCTGATGTCGGAGTACTCGTAGTGAACCACCAGTTCGCTGAGGTCGGTGGGATTCCACACCAGCGTCGGACGGATCATGGTCTGCTCGACCGCGCCGTAGTCCTCGCCGTTGAACTGGTTCTCGAAGTAACCCTCGTCCTCGTTGTAGTAGGCGGTCAGCTTGAGGCCCAGGTTGTCGGTTACCGGGCCGCCGACGGTACCCATGGCGTAGTAGTTCAGGCCGCCGTCGCCGCCGCCGTCGGTGGCGGCCCGCACGCTGCCTTCGAATTCCTCACCCGGCTTCTTGGTGTTCATCAGAATGGCGCCGCCGGTTACGTTGCGACCGAACAGGATGCCCTGGGGGCCGCGCAGAACTTCGATGCTCTCGAGATCGAAAACGTCAAATATGATGCCGTTGTTCACGCCGAGGTAGACGCCGTTGACGAAGACGCCGACGGTCGGGTCGATCGAGGGAATCGAGCTGTTGATGCCGAGCCCGCGGATGGAGAAGTTCTGGGTGCCGCGGGTGGTGCCCACATCGTCGAGGGCGACGTTGGGCATGCCAACCGAGAGGCTGGTCAGGTCGCGGACCTTGAGTGCCTCGATCTGGTCGCTGTTGAAGGCGGCGATGGATAGCGGGACCTCCTGTGAGCCCTCTGCACGCTTGCGCGCGGTAACGACAACTTCTTCCAGCAGCGATGCGGAGCCGCCGCGTCGACCGTTATCCTGTGCGATTGATGAGGCTGTAAATGCGCCGCTGGCGACAGCAACGGCGAGCACAAGCGGAGACACGTTGAGCTTGGTTGAATTCATAACAATCCTTTTCCGGTTTAGTTAGGCTTATAGGTCTGGTTCTTGCCGACACTTGTCGGTTCGCTGCCGCTTGCGGGCGCACAGCAGACACCATCGGCGTCCGTAAATTCTAGCCTAGTGTTACCGCTGAACACATTGGATTCAATGCTCGATAGCGTGAATTGTGGTATCCCGGTGTGTTGACAGCCTGATCGGAGTGCAGCGGCGACGCGTATGCGCCTTGGAGGACTATTAGCTAATTCCAAAGCATTATGGTCTATGCATTTACTTAGATCTGAAGCGAACTAGAATGTCGGCGTTACATCACGTCATCAGCAGACCGGACGCGTGGTCCGGTGAGGGAGAAATCTGGCCATGGCCGCAGTGCAGACAGCGCAGGTAACCTGGGTGCATCACTGGAACGATCGCTTGTTCAGTTTTGCCACAGAACGCGAGCCCGGGTTCCGTTTTGAAAATGGTCATTTCACCATGGTGGGCCTCAAAGTGGACGACAAACCGGTTTTGCGCGCCTACAGCATCGCCAGCGCAAATTACGAGGATCATCTTGAATTTCTCAGCATCAAGGTGGATGACGGGGCCTTGACCTCCCGCTTGCAGCACATCGAGGTTGGTGATGAGGTGCTCCTGGGGCGCAAGCCCGTGGGCTCGCTGGTTCTGACCGATCTGCACCCCGGCCGTTGCCTGTATCTGTTCGCGACCGGTACCGGTCTTGCGCCATTTCTCTCTATCGTCCGGGATCCCGATGCCTACGAGCGTTTCGACAAGGTTGTTCTGGTGCACGGCGTACGGCGTGTGAGTGACCTCGCGTATCTGGACTATCTGCGAAACGAATTGCCCGGGCACGAGTACCTGGGAGAGTGCATACGGGAACAGTTTCTCTACTATCCCACGGTGACGCGGGAAGCGTTCGAGAACCAGGGCCGCATCACTGACCTGATCGCCTCCGGCAAAATCAGCGAGGATCTCGGTCTGCCGCCGATGGACCCGGCACACGACCGCGCGATGATCTGTGGCAGCATGGACATGCTCAAGGATCTTTCCGCACTTCTGGATCAGCGTGGGTTTGTGGTGTCGCCGAATCAGGGGACGGCCGGTGATTACGTGATCGAGAGGGCGTTTGTCGGCTGACAGTCATGAGTGGAGCGGGTGATGGGAATCGAACCCACGTCATCAGCTTGGGAAGCTGAGGTTCTACCATTAAACTACACCCGCCTGAGATAAAGACTAGCGTGAAGCCACCGCGGGGTAAAGTCGCTGTGCAGTTCCTCCACGGAGCAGCGCCCGGCTACGAGATGGCGTTGCAATGGCGTTGCGATGGAAAGCTGATCCCTGCGCTGCGCCGACTCTATATTCTGTTGGGTGGTGAGGAAGGTGGGCGCAGCGGTTGATTATCGCCGGCGCGGGTTCAGGGCGCCATTCGCCAGGTCAGTTCCACGCCGAGTATGCGACCCCTGGCCAGCGGGGAAAACGTTCCGCCCAGTGGCTCGCCGATGAATACGCCGGGCAGCTGGGAGTCGCCTCCGTGCTTCACGCTGTTCAGCAGGTTGCGGCCATAGGCGGCGATCTGCCAGTGGCCGCCCGCGCTGACATAGTCGATACCCGCGTCCACCCTGTCCTGCTCAAGAATGTAGCCGGCGTTGTTGTCTGTGTAGGCGACCTGGTCCCGGTAGCTGTAGGACAGACGCGCACCGATCTCGCCCCCCGAGGCCAGCCCCCACCGGTAATCACCGCTCATGCTCCCGGTCCACTCCGGCGCCCTGGGCAGCTCCAGGCTCCGGTCTTCAGCATTCACCTGGCCGTCACCGTTCAGGTCAAAAATGACCCTGTCGTAGGAGGCATCCAGGTAACCCAGAGAGACCTGCAGCTTTAATCGGTCCGTCGCCTGCAATGTCCCGTCCAGCTCCAGCCCCGCGATATCCGCGACGGCCGTATTGCGGATCAGCTGCAGGATACCGGCGGATTCGCTGGGCAGGTTGACCTCGCGCTGCATGTCATCGACACGGGTGTAGAAGGCGGCGGCGTTGATGCGCCAGCGCTCACCGTAGCGCTTGTAGCCCAGCTCCACGCTATCCACCTGCTCCTCCCCGAACGGGCCCGGGGGTTGTGCCGAGTTGGAGTTGCGCAGGTTATAGCCGCCGGAGCGGAAACTGCGCGTCCAGCTGGTGTAGACATGGGTATCCGCGGCGGGCCGGTATGACAGCCCCACCCTGGGAGCGAGAGTGTTGAACTGCTCCTGGTCGACAAAGTCAAAGGGGCAGTTATTCTCCAGCACAATGTTGCAGGGGCTGCTGTTGAGGTTGAAAGACGCGACTTTGACGCTCTTCTCTTCACTGGACCAGCGCAGGCCGGCATTCACAGTCCACCGGGTGGTGAGGGCGTAGTCTGCGGCAGCGAATACGCCGAGGGTCTCTGTGTTCTGGTGACCGCCGCCATCCTGGGTAAACAGAGCGTTGCCGTCAGCGCTGAACTCGCCCAGGAACAGCCGTCGGTCGTGATAGGAAAGCTCGCCCTTGAACTGGTACAGGCCCGCGGTGACATCGACACGCTCGGCGAGCTGGCCATGGTAGCGCAGCTCATTGCTCAACTGCTCGGCATCGACCCAACCCGGGGAATGAAACAGGAATACCGGCTGCGCGTCGATATCGCTCATGCCCACGGAATCCGACTGCTGCCATCCGAAGATGTAGGTCAGTGTGCCGTTGCCTGAACCCACGTTGCGATCCCACTGCATGGTGATCAGATCAGTGTCGACCTCCTGGTACCCGGTTTCGTCGATGGAGAAGTGCAGGCTGTCGCGCGGGTTGTTGACCGGGGTTCCGGGTAGTCCGGCACCGTTGGTGTGCGACTGCGACGCCGCGCCATCGCCTTCGATGTCTGTGTTCTGATAAAACAGTGTGACAGCGCTGCGGGCGTCGGGTGTCCACTCCAGCGTGCCGCGCAGCATGCGCTGGGTAATAGCGCCGAAGTCCTCGCCGTTGAAATCGTTCTCGAAGTAGCCGTCGTCGTCGCTGTAGTAGACCGAGACACGGCCGCTCAGCGTCTCCGTTAACGGGCCGCTGATGCCCCCCATGACGATTTGATTCAGACCGCCGTCGCCGCCACCCTCCACGGCTGTGCGGAAGTCCGCCTCCAGCGTATCTCCGGGTTTGCGCGTCTGCAGCAGCAGGGCACCGCCGGTGACATTGCGTCCAAACAGCACCCCCTGGGGTCCCCGCAGTACCTCGACGCTGGCCAGGTCGAAGACGTCGAAGATCATGTCGTTATTGACCGCCAGGTAGACGCCATTGACAAATAGCCCCACGGTCGGATCGATAGAAGGAATCGAGCTGTTGATGCCGAGACCGCGGATCGAGAAGTTTGCGGTGCCCCGACGCGTACCGACGTCGTCCAGCGCCACGTTTGGCAGTCCCACCGTGAACTGGGTGAGATCGCGAATGCGCAGGGCGTTTATCCGCGCTCCGCTGAAGGCTGTGATGGCGACGGGTGCGTCGATCGGCGCCTCGCTGCGCTTGCGCGCCGTGACCACGACCTCCTCAAGCAGGGATGTCGCCGAGGGCGCTGCCGCTGTCACAGGCGCCAACAGTGCGCCGCCCGCCCAGATAGCGGTTAACAGAAGGCCTAGCGGATGAGGCGGTCGCTGAAAAAAAAGCAATAAAACAAAGGCGAATCGCTTCGCTTCAGGCCTGGAGGCGTACTGCATCGGTGACTGCCCTGTTGTGATAGCGCAAGAACAGCACGCTCAACGGCGTGCCGACACCCAGCATTAGGGCAGCCCACCATCAACTTGTCAACCTTATAATTTATTTAGGTTAACAAATTGATGGAGCTGGACAGCTCAGAGGCGCTCAACGATGGTGGTGATGCCCTGGCCGAGGCCGATGCACATAGTCGAGATGCCCATGGTCAGGTCGCGGTCCTGCATCACCGTCAGCAGGGAGCCGGTGATGCGCGTGCCCGAGCAGCCGAAGGGGTGGCCGAGGGCAATCGCTCCACCGTGCACGTTGACCCTGTCTTCCATGTCATCGAGCAGACCGAGATCTTTCAGCACCGGCAGCGCCTGCGCGGCAAAGGCCTCATTCAGCTCCACCATGTCGATGTCGGCTATCGACAGGCCGAGCCGCTTTAGCGCCTTTTTGGTTGACGGTACCGGGCCGTAACCCATGATAGAGGGGTCGACCCCCGCCAGCGCCATACTGCGGATACGGGCAACGGGCTGCATGCCCAGGGCCTGGGCGCGTTCCGCCGACATGACCAGCATGGCCGACGCGCCGTCGGAGATCTGCGACGAGGTCCCCGCGGTCACCGTACCCTGCGGGTTGAATGCCGGTGCCAGGCTGGCAAGGCCTTCCAGCGTGGTATCCGGGCGGATGGTTTCGTCCCTCTCAACCAGCGTCAGGGCGCCGTGCTCGTCATGCCCTTCCACCGGAATAATTTCCCGGGCGAACTTGCCATCAACGGTGGCCTTGTGCGCCAGCTGGTGCGACCGCAGCCCCAGCGCGTCCTGATCCTCCCGACTGATGCCATGCATCATGCCGAGATACTCCGCCGTCATGCCCATCATGCCCGCCGCCTTGGCCACGTTCAGCCCCATGCGCGGGTTGACATCGACATCATCCATCATCGGCAGGTGGCCCAGGTGCTCGACACCGCCCACCAGGTAGACGTCGCCGATGCCGGCCATGATGTTCGCCGCGGCCGTGTGCAGCGCCGACATCGACGAGCCACACAGGCGGTTGACTGTCTGCGCCGGCACACTGAACGGCAGTTGCGCGCGCAGCACGATATTCCGCGCAAGGTTCATGCCCTGTTCTCCGCGCTGCAGAACGCAGCCCCAGATCAGGTCATCGATTTCCGCGGGGTCCAGTTTTTCGTTGCGGGCCAGCAGTCCGCGAATGACAGCGACGGACAGGTCGTCCGACCGGACATTGCGGAAACACCCGTTTTTCGAGCGGCCCATCGCGCTGCGGGCAAAGTCGACAATCACGGCGTCTCTTGAATTCATTCTCACATTCATTCTCCCTTGATGCCCGCGTTTCAGTAGTAGGTAGCGCCGTCGGCCAGCCTGGCGCGCATGCCGTCGGTGAGCTCATAGGTCTTGCCCAGCTCGCTGAACTTTTTTGAGGCTTCGGCGATTCTGTCGAGGCCGACGCTGTCTATCCAGCGGAAGATGCCGCCACGGAAGGGTGGAAACCCGAGGCCGTAGATCAGTGCCATGTCGGCCTCTGCGGGCGTGCCGACAATGTCATCCTCAAGGCAGCGGGCCATTTCCGTCGCCATGGGCAGCATCATGCGCATGACGATGTCATCCGCTTCAAATTCCTGGCGTTCGCCGGCGACCTGTGCAATCAGTTCGTAGGCGGTGTCAGTGGCTTCCTTTTTCGGCTTTCCGCGCTTGTCGCTGCCATGGTCGTAGAAGCCCTTGCCGTTCTTCTGGCCGTAGCGATCGTTCTCGTACATCACCTCAGTCGCGGTCTTGAAGTCCAGCTGCATGCGGTCGGGGAAGCCCTCCGCCATGACGCCGGCGGCGTGCACGCCGGTGTCGATGCCCACGACGTCCATCAGATAGGCCGGGCCCATGGGCCAGCCCCAGCGCTGCATCACCTTGTCCACGGCCTGGAAGTCCGCGCCGTCGCGTACCAGTTTGGAGAAGCCGTCAAAATAGGGAAACAGTACGCGGTTGACCAGAAATCCCGGGCAGTCCTTGACCACAACCGGCTTCTTGCCTATCTGTCGCGCGTAGGCGACGGTGCGGGCAATGGCGTTGTCCGAGCTCTTTTCACCACGGATGACCTCCACCAGCGGCATGGCGTGTACCGGGTTGAAGAAGTGCATGCCGCAGAAATTCTGCGGCCGCTGCAGTGATTCCGCCAGCGACGTGATGGAGATTGTCGAGGTATTCGAGGTGAGGACGGTATCCTCGGTCACGCTCTGCTCGACCTCCGCCAGAACGCTGTGCTTGACCCTGGCGTTCTCGACCACTGCCTCTACCACGATGTCGACATCCTCGAAGCCCTCATAGCTGAGCACGGGATCGATGCTGTTGAGAACCCCGGCCATTTTTTCTGGCGTCATGCGACCGCGATTGACGCGCTTGGACAGCAGTTTGCCGGCCTCGGAGAGTCCGAGGTCCAGCCCCTCCTGGTTGATGTCCTTCATGCGGATGGGCACGCCCTTGTAGGCGGACTGGTAGGCAATACCGCCGCCCATGATGCCGGCACCCAGC
>JBHEPQ010000292.1:0-5446 GCA_046260215.1 Chromatocurvus sp. | reverse complement strand
TCGAAAGCCAATGTCATCCACCACATCGCCCAGGCGAGTGAGTCGCACCTGGAGGTCTACCGCGGTGGGTGACACCGGTTGCCCGTTACGGGTCACCCAGACACGAAACTCCGGCGGCACGCCCGTTTCGAAAATGGCCAGCTCAATGGCAAAGTCGCCTTCACGCAACATCCGGCCGCCATGCGGTCCTTTTTCCGGCGCGGCCTCCTCAACCGACGGCCCCGTTGCCGCCGGCGCGGTTAGCGGGAGTAATAAGGCACCCATAACCAAGGGATACAGCAGTAAAAAATAAACAGCCCGGCGGAACATGGTCAGTTTTCTCACAGTCGTGGCGTCCTCAAAAAATCAGTGTTGAGCCGGTGAGGCGTTGAAGTTCAATATGCTGCAAATGAATGGCTTCAAAGGCGCTTAACAGCTCCCGCTGTTCCACTAATCGCTTATGCAGAATAGAGGTCCACTGTTGATATCCCAGCTGGCCGCTCTCATAGGCCCGCCCGGCTTGTGCCTCCGCCTGGTTCAGGGCTGGGAGTATCCGATCCTGCAGGGTCCGTATTACATGTTGACTGTGGTTGATTTCCTGAAGCAATACATAAAGCTGCGTGCTCAGTTGGCGCTGGAGTGCCTCGAATTCGCTCGCATAGGCGGCCTGTTCGCCCTGAAGGCTTCTCACCTTTCCAGCAACACTGCGATCTTTCCCAAGAGGCAACGAGAGTCCGGCTACAAGCCCGACATCATCGCTTGCCTCAAAACGGCGAACGCCCAGTGAAAACTGCCATTGCAGCTTGCCTTCGATTCGCGCCAGTTCTGTTTTTGACTCGGCAATACGCTGCTGCGTGGCCAGCAGAGCCAGTCCCGGGTTTTGTTTCAGCTGATCAAATTGCCGCTCTACGCTGCCGACGTCCGGCACCTTTTGCAGCGCGCCTGCCAGCCGAAAGTCACTGTCCTCCTCGCCCCATTGCGCCCTCAACCGATAACGCGTTGAGTCGAGCCTGTGTTTCAGGTCTTCGGTCTCGAGTTCCCGTTGAGCCAGCTCAACTTCAGCTTGCAGAAGCTCAAACTCAGGGCTCTTGCCAACCTCAACTCGCGTTTCTATCGCGGCGACAGTCTGTATGGCTTGTTGCGCAGCCGTCTTTGATAGCGCCAGGCGCTGTTCTTCCACCAGCGCCTGAATGAACAACCGGGCTGTCTGCGCAGACAGATCCAGCGCCCGGATTTCCGCCTGGATATCGATCTGGCGTGCAGCGACGCGGGCAGATTGCACCCGACTCTCAATCCGCGCTCCCTGCGTGATCCAGCTGATGGACAGGGTGGATTGGCTGCGATCGACCGCGTCGTAACCGCCAGTACCAGCAAAATCCTCCAACATCAGGCCAATATCAGGGCGCTGCCCCACGCGTGCCTGATCGACCACACCCTGGAATGCCTCTTGCCTGTGTAGAAACACTTCCAGATCCGGGTGTTGCGACAGCGTCCGTTGAACCGCCTCATCCATGGTCAGAATGGGTTGCTGGGATGCGCTTTGCGCGTTTGCAGAAGTGGGCAGGAAGCCCGCTGCAGCAATCACCAGTGGATAGGACACCAGCGAGATAAACAGACTAAAAAACCGACCATTGATCGGCTTTTTTAGCCTGTTGCTTTCAAACCAATTCATTGCTGACGCCCGTGGTTCAGAAAAAATTAATGGGAAAAAGCGGCTTCGATCGAGTGATGCAGAACGTCCACGCCAACAGTGGAAAGTAGCGTGATCAGCCCCAGCAAAAGTAGACACTGACCCCACGGCAGGAGTTGAGGTGTCTCGGGGAAGACGAGGGCCCGGATGCGTAAATCAATATCATCCTCAGCAAAATGACTCACCATAGCCGGGTGCAAATTGCCCCCAGAGTGTCGCTGTAGTCTGGCGACCTTGACCAATGTCTGGGCGATATCGAAGTTACCGTATGAAGTGCGAACCTGAGCATCAGCCAGTTGTTCACTGGCCAACGAGAATAACCGGTTTGCACCGCGAGCGACCGGCTTGGGGTAAAGGAACGCAAACAGTGAGAACAACAGTTTTTTCTGTGTGTCTTTATGCCTTATATGCGCTCGTTCGTGATCAAGGATGATTTTCAGATCCGTTTCTGAAACCCGCTCGATAAGCCCGGTCGTGACATAGCATCTGGGAAGGAAAATCCCCGCACTGAATGCTGCTGGCAACTGAGAATCAAGCACAACGACATCCCGACCGATGTACCCGTACCCAGGGTGGGCGTGCGAGAGCCGCATGAGAATCCGCAGTGTATTAGCATGGCGAACAGCCTTCAGACCACTCCGGCCCAGTGTGTAAACGATGCCCAGAAAAAAAAACAACAGAACCGCACTATGCCAACTGTCAAGGTAGAAGACATAGGGGTGGTGCCAGTGAGCGAGTCGACCCAGCCAGATCGCGCTTTCTGATCCGGACAGGGACGGAAAAAAAAGTGCTGCACAGAAGATGCCTACAAACCACGGCGCGGCGACAAACGACCACAGGAGCCGCTGTCGGGCACCGGCCGATAACTGGGTGACGCGGCGCGCCGCGTATGGAAACACGAGGGCGAGCAGTAGTGTCGCAGCAAACAAGCCAATAAGCGCGATATTGAGCAGATTCAGCAGAATCGCCGACGTATCAATCAGCATCCGAGTCTTCCTGGCTGCGCAGCTGGCGCTGCACCTGGATCAACTTTTCCAGTTGGGTCAGTTTATCGTCGTCCAACTCGGCAGAGACGGACGAGAAGGCGGCAATCATACTGTCTTCGCCTTTGCCCAGAAAGTCACAGGTCACGTCCTGAATCAGCCGGGCCATCAACTCCTCCCTCCCAAGCCTGGCGCGATAATGATAGGCATGCCCCCGTTTATCACGAGAGAGCAGCCCTTTCTTGAATAACCTGTCCAGGGTGCTCTGAATGGTGTTCAGTGTGCCGCCCCGGCTTTTCGTCAAAGCCGCATGGGCCTGCTTGGCATCAGACTCCGCCACACGCCACAGGTAGTGAAGAACCTGTTTCTCTAGATCTCCGAGGGTCACAATACAACTTCCCAGGCACGTTAGTATCAGTATATCGAACATCAAAACCGATAGGTAATCGGTATTTGTATTGGTAAATACTGTAGGTAAGCGCTTCGCCGCGGTCGATCTGATTCTGACTGAGTTGCCCAGACCGCGCTTTTAGAGAGCCGCAGGCTCGTCTACGCCAGTAGTTTCGATCGGTGCCAGCAGATCCTCAAGAAAAAATGCTGCCAGTGCCGAGCGATTGGCGACGCCGGCCTTGCGGTAGACGCTGCGCGCCTGTTCACGCACCGTGCGCTCGCCGGTGCCGCGCACGTCTGCAATCTCCTTGAGCGGCAGGCCCTTGAGCATCAGCATCGCAATCTCGGCCTCCGCCGCGCTCAATTCCCAGCGCTCGAACTGCTCCGATATCGCCCCTGAAAGCCCGCGGATCGTATCCTGGTAGCGTTCTCGCCAGCGAATCGATTCTCTCCGCGCACGGCCGAGGTTGCCTTCCAGGTCACCCAGATGTCGGCGCTGGCGCACGGTGCGCAGCACAAGCCAGAGCATCGCCGTACCCGACAGCGCGAGCACTAACGACTCGATGGCCACATGCAGGAGATCAACACCCTCGGCATAGTCTGAAGCCAGGTCCCAGGCGACCAGCCCGAAGATCAGCCCGAAGACGCCGGCAAGCATAAGAGACAGCTGCTGCGGGTGGGGCGAATGACTCATCTTCATCTGCAAGCCTCTGAAATATCTCGGAATTCCGGAGTATGTCTTTTGCCCGATTGCCGGTGCCCGAAGGCGTACGCCATTCTGTCGTTCAGCAGTCGTCGTTTGGAGTCTGGAACCAGGGATGCATGCACAGAGTACCTTCAAAAGGAGTTTGTAGTGAATTCATTGGAGCAGAAAAAAAACTATTCGGGCCTGTCGATCCTCAACCACTGGATCACGGCACTGCTGGTTGTCGCAATGCTCACGCTCGGCCTGAGCGCACGCAGCGCGCCCGATCCGGCCGAGGACTACATCATGTCCATCCACATTGCGCTGGGATTCTTCGTGCTGCTGTTCGTGGTCTGGCGAACGGCTGTGAGGCTTCGCGAGGGCTTTCCAGGCCACCCCGACGCCGACGCCGTCACGCGAATCGGCGCCTGGTGGATGCACAGGGCGCTGCTGGTCGTGCTGGTGCTGCTGGTGGTGACGGGACCGCTCTACCTGTTCACCGAGGGCGAGGGCATGGCCGTATTTGGCTGGTTCACCTTCTACATTCCGCTGGAGAGCCTGGCCTTCATCCATGAACCCGCTGAGGAAGTCCACAAGTTACTGGCCGTGTATGCATTGCCGCTGCTGCTCGGGGTGCACATTCTGGGCGCGGCGCGCCACTACCTGGTCGGCCGCAAGGGCAACCCGGTCGCGGATCTGTGACGGTGACGGCCGCGTCCGGCCAGGGCCGCCACGGGCGGCCAAGGTCACAAGCGAAACAAACGAGAGGAGAACACAATGACGGAAAAGGCGATGGTTCGCGTATGGGATCCGATTGTCCGGATCTTTCACTGGGGCCTTGTCGCCGTCGTCGCGGTGGCATGGCTCACCGCCGATGAATGGGACGATCTGCACGCGATCTCGGGCTATGTCGTCGCCGGCCTCCTGGCGGTGCGGCTGATCTGGGGTTTCGTTGGCGGCCACTATGCGCGATTCACGCAATTCCTGCGCCGCCCGTCCACGGTGATTGACTATGTTCAGGACATGACCGCAGGCCGAGAGCGGCGCTATATCGGCCACAACCCGGCGGCGGCGGTGATGATCGTGGCGCTGATGCTGACGCTGGCGGGCACCGCCTGGACCGGCTGGCTGCTGGAAAACCCGCTGCGTCTTGCGCAGATGCCCGAGTTGCCGCAGGTCGTCGCACCGGCTTTTGCCGATGGCGACGAATATGAGGACCGCGGCGAGGAGGTCGTCGAGGAGTTGCACGAAATGCTGGCCAACGGTCTGCTCGTCCTGATCGCGCTGCATGTAGGCGGCGTGATTCTCTCTTCGGTGCGTCACCGCGAGAACCTCACCCGTTCAATGGTAACGGGCGACAAGCGTGCACCGGAAGATGGCGATATCGCCTGATCCCGGGGTGCACACACGCTGTCTGCGGGGCATGTCCAGCAGCACAAGTACTCCAACGATAACGATACGGTGGCAAAAAGCTCTGCTTGGTCGCGGCCGGACGCATTGAGATAGCTGAGCCAACGATCAAGCGACTTTGCCGCCCGAACATCGGCGACAACTCCGAAATTAGGGCTGGGTGTTATCGGTTTCGGGGCGACCCCCGGCAAAGCGTGTGCTTAGAGCACCGTCATGGCAGCACTTAACCAGCGCCTTGAGGTAGCCGAGCGCTGACACCCTGATCTCTCCGGCCACCCAGGCGCCGATCCACTCGTCGATGACGCGCTG
>JBHEPQ010000282.1:0-7730 GCA_046260215.1 Chromatocurvus sp. | reverse complement strand
GTTTCGGGTCCGGCCCTGATCATTCTCGTGCTTCAGCTGATCGACCGGTTCAGTCGCTATCCGGTCCCGGCATCGGTTATCGACACCCTGGCGCTGATCATGGCCGTCTCGCTGCAGATCAGCCTGTTTTTTATCGGGGTCGAGCTATTCACCGACTTCTACAATGAGACAGCCCACGCGTCATCCATACGCTACCTCTACTTCGGTCTGGATGGCCTGGCGAGTCTCGCGCCGTGGATATGGACAGCGCTGTTCATGAATGTGGTTGCGGTAGTGATCCTGAGCATTCATCCACTGCGACGTCAGCGTCGGCTGCTGAACACGGCCTGCGTGCTCGCCTTTGTTGCCATCTGGATCGAAAAAGGCATGGGCTTTGTCGTGCCAGGCTTTATCCCGACACCGCTCGGCGAGGTCTTCGAGTACAGCCCGACGTTTGTGGAACTGGTGCTGGCGGCCGGGATCTGGGCCTTCGGAGCCCTCGTGTTTACGCTGCTGGCAAGGGCCAGCATCGCCATCGATCTTGGCGATGTCAGCGCCGGCAGGTCAGGGCCCCTTGGCAACGCTACTGACTGAGAATCCAGTTGACGACTGTCTTCAACTCCTGGTCGTTCAGCGTGTCCTTGTCTACCGGGGGCATTGGCGTATCGCCCCAGACACCCTGACTGCCTTCGCGCATGCGCTTGTACACCTGCTCGGCCGCTCCATCCTCATTACGATACCGCTCGGCAACGGCCTGGTAAGACGGCCCGACCATCTTCTGTTCGAGCAGATGACAGGTATTACAGGCCGCAGCAGCCGCCAATGCATCCGGCTCCTGCTGGGCGGCTACATGTCCTGCTAGTGTGAGACCAACAATGCCTATACTGCTAAGCAGCATTTTCATTGTATTTCCTCCGTTTGTAGAAACTACACCAATGAGGATACACGCATCACCTTGACACTCAAGGGGGCGGGTGTCCTTTGCTACCGGCGGCGCTGACAACCCGTCGCCGTGGCTCGATCAACGACGGCGGGGGCGCCTGATGCGGCGCGCGCCCAGCAATCCGAGCACGGCAAACAGCGGCCAGTTATTTGAATGGAAAACCGCCGCCACCGCGACATGTTGTTCGATACCGGGTGAAGCCGCCGTCAAGCGAGTCCGTAGATCAGTACGCCAACGCCACCCAGGGTGAGTGCAAAGGCAAGCAGCGCCAGCAGGCCATCGCGGCCGACGAGCGCCAGGCCAAACAGGGACAGGGCCGCGCCAGCAATATTGGCACTGAAGGGGATGAACTCCATCGGCGGCATGAGCATGGCGATGACCAGACAGGCCACGGCGACGGCGTAGCGAGCCCGGCCGGCGATCAGCAGGTCCAGCCGGGGTTTGAGCAGTCGATCGACGAAGCGCGCCGGCCGCCTCAACCTGTCTACCGCTTTATTCAGTGTGCGCGCCTCGAGTGAGCGGACCAGCAGCCAGCGGGGCAGCCAGAAGTAGTCCCGGCTAGCGAGAAGCTGACCAGAAATAAGAAAGACGAACAGCGCCATCAACGTCGGCACAGTGGGAACATCGCCGATGATCGGCGCCAGAACCACAAGGCCCGCCAGGAGCAGTAGCGCTCCGAACGAGCGACTGCCAATGGCATCCATCATCAGTTCCACGCTGACCGGGTCGTGCGCCTGTGCGACGCGCTCAATCGCATCCAGAACATCATCGAGGCTGGCCAGTTCCCCGTCTTCCATTGTCAGCTCATCCCCGCGAGCGCAACGAACCCGCCGGCATACACAACCAGGATTAGAACACTCTCCAGACCGATGTTACCGGGCCCGCTGGTTTGCCTGTAAAGCATGCCGAGCAGCAGAATCGCATTGAGGAGAATAATCAGCGCGGTGAGGAAGGTTTCGGGGGCACCCACCCCCGGCGCACCGAAGGCAGAGCCGGACAAGTAGGCTATATCAATCGCTACGATAAACAGCATATCAAAGGTGTTGCCGCCGACGATATCCGCCACGGCGAGAGTAAGGGCACCACGCCTGACCGCGGCCAGCGCGGTGACCAGCTCCGGCAGCGAGGTGACCACGCCGGAGAGCATGGCACCGGCGACGCTCTCGGAGAGACCCGTGCGGTCAGCGATAGCGCCCGTGGTGTGGCCAATCACCACCCCGGCCACCAGAACCAGGCTCCCTGCGAAACAGAATTTGATGACCAGGGGCGCGAGGCGTTCCCGCTGGGCACTCGCGTCAGGTGTGTCGGGCACCGTTTCCCGCGTGGACCGCGGCGCCCACATGGGCTTTTCACCCATTCTGTAGACGATCAACAGACCGCTTATCAGCACCGCCAGTATCGCCGGCGTAACCGGATGCACCGGCCCCATACTGACGTTGGGGCCCGCCAGAGCCAGCAGAACCAGCGCAAGCGTAATCACCAGCAAGGTAATCTGACCGATGTTCTGCAGCGACGCTGCGGCGTGCTCGAGGTTGGCCTTGCGATAGCTTATGTCCGCCAGTGCGAGGAAGGCCGTCTGTACCGCGATGCCACCCAGCGCGTTGCTGATAGCCAGTGCGGGACGTCCCTCGAGCGCCGCGGTCACCGAAGCGGCCAGTCCCGGCAAAGACGTCATCATGCCCAGGAACAGCGCTCCGGCCAGCGCCTCGCCCAGCCCCGTCCGATCAGCAAGGCGGTCGGCCAGGCCGGCGAGCTGGGTTCCGGTCCAGCCAATAACGGCTCCCGCCACCAGAAAAACCGTTATGTTCTGCCACAGAGGCAAATCGAGTGGGATCATAACTCCTCGATAAGTATTGTGTTGCCTGCCGCCAGCGCGAGGCCTGCCTGGACTGGTGCCGCGGCACTAGAGCCGACCAAAATAAAAGATACCCAGCAGCGCCCAGAAAAGCATCAGAAAAAGCGCCACTAGCAACCCCTGCACTAGCAGGCCACCGATCATGGCAAGTGGAAACAGCGGCACGTAAGTCATGAATTCAACGTCCCACAATGCACCCCAGGTGCACGCCTCAAGCCATACGAGTGCCTCCAGAATCACGTAGCCGACCAGTATGGCGACACCAATGACGGCGACCGACAGTGTCAGAATGTCTATGGACGATGACTGTACCGTCTGCATGCCTGCGGGCCGGCGGTCATTCAGTCGCCGCTGCCCGAAGGCGGTGCAGCCATTTCGCGACTTCATCAAGCAGGAGAAGCGACAGCGCCCCCATAAGCAACATGCCCCATAGCGACAGGGAAACCGGCTGCACCTCGAGCACGTCGCGCGGGCCCGGCGTGTACATGGCGGCGATATGAATTCCCTGCGCGATAATCACCGCCAGAATCAGCAGCCGGTTGGCTGAGACAGGCACACTCAGGACGGATCGCGTTTCCGAGCGACAGCTGAAGGTATGCACATTTTCGAACAACACCATCAGTAGCAGAACTATGTTCCGGGCCTCGAACTCGCTCATGCCGAGGCCCTCGAAAAGCAGATAGAATAGTACGAACACAGCGCTGCCCATATACAGGCCGGATACCAGCGTCTGCCGCAGCATGGATCGGTTGAAAATCCGCTCATTAACGGGGCGCGGTTTTCGCTTGAGGACCCCGGGCTCCACGCCTTCAGAGGCCAGCGCGACATCCTGTATACCGTTGGTCACGAGATTGAGCCAGAGCAGCTGTATCGCCGTGAGCGGCATGGGCAGTCCGGCGAAAAGCGCGAGAAAGAAAAGCAGGACCTCGGCAACACCCGTGGCCAGGAGAAGCCAGACTACTTTGCGCACGTTGTCGTAGGCGCCGCGTCCCTGCTCAATACCGTCGACAAGCGAGGCGAAGTTATCGTCGGTGAGGATCAGGGACGCCGCACGACGCGCCACATCCGTGCCTCCACGACCCATAGCCACGCCGATGTGCGCCGCCTTCAGCGCCGGTGCGTCATTGACGCCGTCGCCCGTGACGGCCACCAGCTCGCCGGCGTCCTGCAGCGCCTCCACGATCTGTGTCTTCTGTGCCGGCTCCACGCGCGCAAAAACCGGTGCCGCGCAGACCCGCCGCGAGAGCGCCTCCGGGTCATCCTCCAGCTCCCGAAGCTCTGCACCCGTGAGCGCCTCGGACTCACCATCGGCAATCCCCATTTCCCGCGCGATGGCGAGGCCAGTGGCGGGGTGGTCGCCGGTGATCATCCTCAGCTGCACGCCCGCCTCCCGGCAACGTGTGATTGCATCAGGAACTTCCGATCGGATTGGATCGATCAGAGCCGCCAGCCCCGCAAACTCAAGGCCCTCGAGATCCCCCTCGCCGAAATCACCACTACTGCCGGAAACGCGACCGCTGGCGACTGCCAGCACGCGATATCCCTCTGCCGCGAGATTTTCCTCTCGCGCTGCCAGCGCATCCCGGTCGACATCAGCGCACATTGGCAACAGCGCTTCGGTCGCGCCCTTGACGTGCGCAACAACCTCGCCGTTCACCTCATTGAAAGTTGCAGCAAAGCGACGCTCGGCGCTGAATGGCAGCTTGCCAACCTCCGGGTAGCGCTCAAGCAGAGACGCACACTCCTCCTCGGCCTTCGCGCCAAGTACCAGGAAGGACAGATCGACGCTATCGCCCTCAGTGTGTAAGGCGCCCCCGTCCTCGTCAAAGCTGATGCTGGCGTCGTTGCAAAGCATGCCGGCACGCACCAGCCGTTCGATGCTTGCTGCCGAATCCCCTTCCGGTTCGTCGTCATCGGCATGAATACGACCATCCGTCGAGTAGCCCTCTCCCGTGACCTCCCACTGCTCGCCATCGGGCAGCTCCAGCCGCTGGATTGTGAGCATGTTCTCGGTCAGCGTTCCCGTTTTATCGCTGGCAATCAGGGTGCATGAACCCAGCCCCTCCACCGCTGCGAGCTGACGAACGATCACGTTACGCTCGGCCATGCGTCGGGTGGCGAGCGCCATGGCAACCGTAATCGCTATCGGCAGCCCGGCAGGTATGGCCGAAACCGCCAGCGCCACCCCGAGGAAGAAAATCTGCTCGAGCGACGCACCCTGAACGAGTTGCGTCACGCTGAGCAGCAAAACTGCCAACAGCACAAACAAAGCAATCTGACGGGTGAAGCGACGCAGTTTCAATACCAGAGGCGGTGCCTGGGACTCCCCCCTGGCCAGGGACTCGGCTATCTGTCCTATATGCGTTTCGTGCCCGATACGACAAACAATGCCGCGCGCCTCGCCATTCATTATCGTGCTGCCGGCAAAGGCCATTGTCGTACGCTCACCGACGACCGCGTCCTCTGCCACCGCATCCCCTGCATTTTTGGCGACGGGGGTGGATTCGCCGGTCAACGGTGATTCGTCGACCTCCAGATCCTCGCTCGACAGCAGACGAATATCGGCAGGCACGGCATCGCCCTGGGACAGCAGTACCACATCGCCGGGCACCAGCGCCGTGGCATCCACGCTCTGCTCGCGTCCATCCCTGCGCACCCGGGCGCGAACCCGCATCATCTCCTGGAGCGCCGATGCGCTCGCCTCAGCACGACCCTCCTGCAGGGCGCCCACGATCGCGTTGATCAGCAGCACCGCGCCGATGAAGGATGCGTTGGCAATATTGTCCAGTCCCAGCGAAACCAGTGCGGCGATAAGCAGCACATAGACCAGCGGATCCCTGAACTGGCGCAGAAAGATACGTAGCGCACCGGGACGATCTTCCTCGGGCAGGGCGTTGGGACCCCACGAGGCCTGTCGCCTGTGGACCTCGTCGTCGGCAAGGCCATCCTCATTGCTGTCGAGCCTGGTAAGCGCCTCTTTGGGATCCAGGGCGTGCCAGGCCACGTCACCCAGCTGTTCTTTTTGCGCTTCGCTCATGCCTTTGGTGCTATCCAGTGACGAACAGCTGACAAAATGCTGCCTGAGACAGCAGTCAAGAAACGTGGTCCGGTTAATCAGTGTCGCGTTGCATGCCGCGAACGGTGAAGGCCAGCGACGACAGCAGAAAGCCGTTCAACAGCAGCTCGATGGCCAGGAAAAGCCCGATAACCCAGAGCCCTGTGGACGGCCAGCCGACAAGGATCAGTACGGCAAGCACCACATCGAGAACTCCCATAAACGCCGCCAGCTTCCAGCGCCACCCGCGGCGGCGCCATTGCCAGGCATAATAGATACGGAAGCCCCCGATAACGAGCAGGAAGGCTGCCAGAAACAGGGTCAGGGAAAGTGACCCACTCAGCGGGTCCCACAGCAAAAGCCCGCCGAGCAGGAGGTAGGCAAGCGCAACCAGCAGGTGCAGTCCGCGACCACCCCAGCTCTCCTCGCGAGCTGCAAAACCGTGCCAGAGCTGCAGCAGCCCCGCAGCCAGCGCCAGCGCGCCGAAAACGATCACGCTGGCCAGGGTAAGTGCAAAACTGAACACTAGGCCCAGGCCGCCAAAAATGATCATGACGATGCCCAGGGCAAGCAACCAGCCCCACTTGAACGGGAACTCCAGTGCTTCCTCGGAAATTGTGATACTAAATGCGTTGTTCTCAATCATCATTGAGCCTCCTTTGCACCATTATCGGCAACATATCCTGTGAGCGACAGGATCAAACGCAGTGTCTTCTGATGCGCTCTTCCCAGTTAAGGCTGAATATGCGTGTTGCGCCCTCCAAGGCGTCGCGGGCTGCTCGAACACTATACCGGCATCTGCCTCCTGCGGTTCGCGTGCCGGGAAACACCGGGCTATATCGTTCAGGCTAATGCGGGCGCGACGGCGCGCACCAGCAGGGATCGGCTCGGGCGTTGCACTATTGTCATCGTCATGGGGAAGGTCCGGCGTTGCCGCGCAGGAATACCACTTGCCCGCAAACAGTCCTATGCTGAGTCGCGATTTGAGGGAGACGATAGGCTTGCCGCCGAGATTGGCCAATAGCTCAGCCCCTTCGTTCTTATCGGGCAAAAGACGGCAGCCGGGCTTTAGGTAAAACGTCCGTGCTTCAATCGCCGGATCCGGCGGCATGGCGTTATAGGCAAACATTTGCGTTGCCCAGGAGATAACGTTTACGGGCCTGTAGCGACTAGTGTTCGTAGCTATTCGTGTCGGTAACAACTGCCGACCGACCGGCCAGTGACGGCGACGAGGGTGGTGCAGGCGACGCCTGAAACCGCCCGCGCCGCGTCGAGATGCTTAGCCAGCTCTCGGCGTTACTTCGTGTCGAAGGCCGGCCCGCTCTCCCTGCCGAACTTGCGTAGGATGATGGCCAGCGGGCAAAAACCGGTGAAGGCCGACTGCAGTAGGTTGGCGCCGACGAAGGCAGTGAACCACAACCAGGCCGGGTGCACGAAGTGCGCCAGGGCCAGGGACAGCAGAATAAAACCGCCGGCGAAGGCCAGCACGAGTCTTTCTATCGACATCATTGGTACTCCTTGCGCAGGTGCGCCTACAGTGGGTGATCCTTAACTTCCAGCCATTCCAAGTATGCCCTGTTCTAGCTGTCATTTTTGGCATTGATATCCAGCAACGCATCAATTTCACTGGCCTGAAGGGTTTCTTCCTCGAACAGGGTATTGGCTAAGCGCTCCAACTGGTCGCGATTTTCCTCAAGCCGCTGGTTCACCTCTTTTTCGATGCCAGTGATCAGCTTCCTGACCTCGTCATCAACTTTTTCGGCAGTCGCTTCGCTGAACTCTCGCTCCCGGGAAATTTCATGACCGAGGAAAACTTCCTCCTGGCTGGAGCTGACCGACATGGGCCCGATGACATCGCTCATGCCCCAGCGGGACACCATCCGGCGAGCCAGGTCAAA
>JBHEPQ010000275.1:0-3622 GCA_046260215.1 Chromatocurvus sp. | reverse complement strand
GCAGGGAAACGACTGTAAAAAACCGCAGCCAGGTTTTTCAGCGAACTCGCCACCTTCTTGTCTGCCCGTTGCTCAATCCGCCGTGCAACATCCTCGAGCAGACTGTTCTTGAGCTTTTCCCACGCCATGACGGCCCCCGCTTTTGACCACACATTTTTGACTGCACCACCCGCTGATGACGCCGGCACAGTCTATCTTATGCGGGCCTCGCTTTGAGCCCTGTGACAGGAACTTTCATCAGGGGCACAGGTCCGAACCTGCGTGCTACGCTGCGCCTCGCAGCGAGTTTGGCGAGACACAGTGCCTGCGCTAGACTAGCGCGCACCTACCTGCGAACCCCATTGCGAAAACCATTCAGAGGAGACAGCGTGTCCGCCGCGACCATTCAGTCATTGCAGTCCTGGCTAGAGAGTCAGGTCATCGGGCAGAGCCACCTGGTTCAGCGTATGCTGATCGCACTGCTTGCCGATGGACACCTTCTCGTCGAGGGCGCTCCCGGCCTCGCCAAGACCCGCGCCATCAAGTGTCTTGGTGAAGGACTTGAGGGCAGTTTCCATCGCGTTCAGTTCACGCCCGATCTGCTGCCAGGCGACATTACCGGCACCGAGATCTATCGTCCCCAGGAGGGCGGATTCCATTTCCAGCGCGGACCCATCTTCAATAACCTCGTGCTGGCAGACGAGATCAACCGGGCGCCGGCCAAAGTACAGTCTGCCCTGCTGGAGGCCATGGCGGAGCGCCAGGTCAGCGTCGGCAGCGAGACCTACTCACTACCCGGCCTGTTCATGGTCATGGCAACGCAGAACCCGATAGAGCAGGAGGGCACCTATCCCCTGCCGGAGGCACAGCTCGACCGCTTCCTGTTGCACGTGAACGTCGACTATCCGGACGCAGAGGCAGAAACAGCCATCCTGCGACTGACACGGCGAGAAGCGCGCGACACAGCGCCCGCGCCAGCGCCGCATATCGAGCAGGAAACGGTGTTTGCCGCTCGCGGTGAGTTGCTGGATTTGCACATGGCAGATAGCGTTGAGCAGTACATCATCCAGCTGGTCATGGCGACCCGACAGCCGGGACTCTACAGTTCGGAATTGGCGCAGTGGATCAGCTATGGCGCCAGCCCACGCGCCACCATCGCCCTCGATCGCTGTGCCCGCGCCCACGCCTGGCTACGCGGCTCGGCATTCGTAGCACCCGATGACGTCCAGGCAGTCGTCGCTGACGTCATGCGCCATCGGCTGCTACTGACCTTTGAGGCAGAAGCCAACGGGATCACGCCCGACCGGGTCATCAGCGAGATCATAGCTCACGTCCCGGTCGCCTAGGCGCACGCACATGCCAGTGGAGGATTTCAACCGACCCGCCAGCGGCGCCTACGCCGAACTCGAGGCGCTCATTGCCCTGCGGTTTCCGGCACGGCAAATCGATATCCGCCGGCGCCGTCAGGCGCTGAGTCAGATGAGTGGCGGCAACAGGGCAAACGCCCGCGGTCGCGGCATCGATTTTGACGAAGTTCGCAGCTACCAGCCGGGGGACGACATACGCGCCATCGACTGGCGGGTGACGGCTCGCACGGGCGCTGCGCACACCAAGCTGTATCACGAAGAGCGCGAGCGCCCGGTTCTGATAGCGGTGGATCAGCGCGCCGGTATGTTTTTTGGCTCGCGCCACTGTTTCAAGTCTGTTCTTGCGGCACATCTCGCCGCAATCGTCACCTGGAGCGCGCTGCACTGCGGCGAGCGCATTGGCGGTCTTGTCTTCAGCGACGATGGTCACCGTGACATTCGCCCGCGTCGCAGCCGAAAAACCGCACTGGGTCTGCTGTCCACGATTGTCGAGTTCAACCAGCGTTTGAAGGGCCCCGGCGTCGATGCCGGCGACGGGTTTTCGGATCTGCTCGCCATGTGCCGACGCATTGCGCGCCCCGGTGCCAGCCTCGTGATCATCAGCGATTTCGACGGATTGATGCAGCAGCGGGCGCAGGAGCATCTGTTCCAGCTGAGCCGACATGTAGAACTCACTGCACTGCACTGCACCGACCCGCTCGAACAGGAGCTGCCGCCACCGGGAGACTACGTTGTTACTGATGGCCTGCAGCGCAGCGCGCTGTCAACCGGTGCAAAGGCACTGCGCAGCAGCTACGCACGTGAGGCAGGCGACTATCAGGCCGCCATCGCTGACGCGCTGCGACGCGTTGGCGCACCCTGTCGCCGGGTGACGACGGACGATTCCCCCTTCCAGGTGTTGCGGGATCTATACGGCGGCCCACGGGCATGACACCTCAGGATCCTCTGCAGGCGCTGCACCCGCTGCGCGAGCCACCGCCGGTAGGCTGGTGGCCGCCGGCACCGGGCTGGTGGTTTATCGCCATTCTTTTCGCGACGCTGCTTTTACTCCTCGCGGCCTGGGTCTGGCGTCGATACCGCCGCAATCGCTACCGTCGTCAGGCGACGGCAGAGCTGCTGGCGCTGCAAACGCGCAGTCTCTCCGGCAGCGAGCGCGTGCAGCAGATCAATGCGATTCTCAAACGGTCGGCACTGATGGCCTACACCGAAACCAGGGTGGCGCCACTGGGCGGCAGCGACTGGATAAAATTTCTGGAGACAACGCTGCCGCACAAGCGCCGGGCATTCTCCGGCATCGACAGCAGCATTCTCTACACGCAGGATCCGTCACCAGACATGACCAATGCCTTCGCCGAGGCGGCCCTGACATGGGTGCGCTGTCACCAGAGGGAGGTCGCAAATGCTTGAGGTTATCTGGCCCTGGATCGCTCTGCTGCTGCCATTTCCACTCCTCGCACGCCGATTATTGCCCGCGGCAGGGCAGGCGCAGGCGGCGGCGCTGCGCATTCCCTTCTTCAACCGCTGGCAATCCCTGTCCGAGCAGGCTGTCACTATCGGCAGCACTGGCCGTCGGCTCCCTGCCCTGCTGCTATGGCTGTGCTGGATACTGCTGCTGATGGCACTGTCGCGGCCCACCTGGATCGGTGATGCGGTGCAGCTCCCCAACAGTGGCCGGGACCTGATGCTCGCTGTCGATATCTCTGGCAGCATGCGCGTAGAAGACATGATAGTCGCTGACACACCGGTGCGGCGCATCGATGCGGTCAAAGCCGTAGCCACCGACTTTATCCGGCGGCGCAGTGGCGATCGCGTCGGCCTCATTCTTTTTGGCAGCAATGCCTATGTGCAGTCGCCGCTGAGTTTCGACACGGCAACCGTCGAACGTTTTCTCGATGAGGCACAGATCGGCTTTGCCGGACAGGAAACCGCGATAGGCGATGCCATCGGGCTCGCTGTGAAGAGACTGCGCGAGCGACCGACAGACAGCCGTGTTCTCATTGTGTTGACTGACGGTCAGGACACTGCCAGCACTGTCGATCCGCTCGAAGCTGCGGCCCTGGCAAATTCCCTCGATATCCGCATACATACCATCGGCATCGGCGCCGACAGCATGACCGTCCCCGGCGTCCTCGGCTCACGCTTCGGCAACCGCCAGGTCAATCCGTCAGCTGATCTTGACGAGGACACCATGCTGGCAATCGCCGGGCGCACCGGCGGTCGCTACTTCCGCGCGCGCGACCCCCAGGACCTGGTGCAGATTTACCGGACCATCGACC
>JBHEPQ010000274.1:0-5520 GCA_046260215.1 Chromatocurvus sp. | reverse complement strand
CAGACAGGTCCAGGCAGCTACCCGACATCTGTTATCGCCTGTTTCCGTTACTAAAGGAGATGGGTCGCCGGCGGGGCGGCGATCTATCCGGGGGCCAGCAGCAACAGTTGGCGATCGCCCGGGCGCTGGTGCTCGAGCCAAAGGTGCTGCTTCTCGATGAGCCGGGGGAGGGCATACAGCCGAATATTGTGCGCCAGATCGGTGACGTAATCGGCGAGCTCACCCGCGAGCATGGCCTTTGCGTTGTGCTGGTCGAGCAGAAGCTGCCTTTCGCGCGCCGGGTTGCCGACCGCTTTCACATCATGGAAAAGGGCGCTGTCGTGGCGCAGGGCCCGATAGCGCAGCTGAGTGATGACCTGGTCGACAGCCACCTCAGTGTCTGATAATCCGGCCACCGGGGCTTTTATGTTTCGTTTCACAGGCCTGGTGCGCGAGCCGTTTTTTCTTTTCCTCATTGTCGGCGCGATCATTCTGGTCGCTGATCAGATTGGCGGTCGCGGCGACGACGTCTCCGGGGCAGCGACCGTGCGCCCGTCCGAACCGGATTCAGTCAGGGTAACCGAAAGCCTGCTGGAGCAGCTGCGCGAGCAGTTTACGGTGCGATATGAAAGGCAACCTGACGCCACTGAGACGGAGCGTTTGCTGCGCGGCTGGATCGCCGATGAGGTCGTTTTCCGGGAGGCAGTCGCAGCGCAGGTTCACCACACCGATGCCAGGATCCGCTCGATGATTATCGACAGGATGCGTTCGCGGTGGGCGAACGTCCCGGGGGAGCCCGACGAGGAAATTCTGCTGGCGTATTACATGGAAAATATTGGGCGCTATTACTCGCAGCCGCAGACAAGTTTTGAGCAGGTGTTTTTCGAGGCGCCCCCCGGCGAGCCCGCCGGGCTGTTGGCGGCGTTGCGAAGGGGGGAAACAGTGTCGGGTGACGACTTCTGGCTGGGCGACCAGCTGGAAAACTACAGCGAACGCATTCTGCGCAACAGCTTTGGCGACGCATTCTATCGGGCGATCAGCGATCTTGCGCAGGGTCAGTGGCACGGCCCCCTGGCGTCTGCCCGGGGCTTTCATTTCGTGCGGGTCCTGGACTCCCGGCCATCGGTGCCGCTGGATTATATCGATATTCGAGAGCGCGTCGCCGAAGACTGGGCGCAGAACCAACGCACAGCGGATATAGCGAAGCAGACCCGCGCTGCCCTGCGCGAGTATACGGTGGTGAGAGAGGCCGGGCCGTGATCCGCTGCGGAATGGCCAGGCTGCGCCACGCGTGCCTGATACTGGTTTTTCTGCTTGCCTCGCTGCATGGCGGCAACGTCTTTGCTGACTATATCGATAGCGAACAGCTCACCCTGTATCCAACAGACGATGCACTGTCTATGGTGTCAGATCCGGTCGACCCTGGGGTCGTTCAAACCGCAATGCACTATCTATACCTGGGCGCGGTGCACGTTCTCATCGGTTGGGATCATCTCGCGTTCGTTTTCTGCCTGACTCTGCTGGCCTCTGGTCTGTCACTGATCGGACTGATTACCGCCTTCACCCTGGGACATTCCCTGTCGCTGGGTCTTGCACATTTCGGGCTCATTCAGCTGCCTGTTGCGCCGGTGGAGGCGATTATCGCGCTGTCGATCGTCTTCATGGCGCGTGAAGCATGGCTGTGCCGCGTGCCCGGTTCTGTTGGCGCTGCCGGTTCCGCGCGCTCGCGACCGCTGATTACCGCTTTTTTTGGCCTTATACATGGCCTCGGCTTTGCCAGCGTGCTCGGCGACCTCGGCGTCAGTTCATCTCAGCGTGCGCTGGCGCTGGTTTTTTTTAATGCCGGCGTGGAGGTGGGGCAGGTGGCCTTCGTGCTGGCCGTCGTGGTGCTGGGACTTGTGGTGAGAAAAGTTTCTCTTCAGCAGTGGCTGTTGCCGGGCCTTACGGCAGGTATCGGTGGCATGGGCGTGTTCTGGACACTTGAGCGCGTGCTGCCGGGGAGCTCATGACCCGTTGCCAGCCAATTAGCTGGCCCCCGGAATCAGGCCTTAACTGCCGATAACGCACTTGTTTGTATCGTGGTGGGCGGCCTGTGCACCAGTGTCGCGCGTCACCTGTTGCGCGGTTCGCTCTCTCGCGGCATAGGCGCAAGCAGATGCGAACAGGTAACGCGTTTGCGGGGTTGTTACTGGCGGTCGCGCCGACCCGAAAGACGATGCATTGATGGCATCCGTCTTGCAGTCTGCTTCCGGATAAGACTGTTAAATAGTCGCTGTCTTTCTTACATCGAGTCGAGGAAACTGCATGCAGCCCAAAAGTAGAAAAGAGCGCCCGTTGCGGCCCTGGAAGTTGGAGATACTGGGTGCGTGTTTCGCCCTTGCCCTTGTCTCCGGGGTGAGCCTGGCCGATGAGTGGCAGCCCACGGAGGTGGAGGCGGCGCGTATCGCCACCTTGAGCGACGAGCAACAACGCTTCATCAACTCAGGCGCGTTCCTTGACTTCATGCCGGCCGGGCAGATGCAGCTGGCGCTGTCGAGCCGCGACGAGGCTGCGCTGCAGCGCCTGGTAACTGATCTGCTCGGCGTTGCCGGCGAGATGGGCTACGATCCCGCGCGGGACATGGGCAGCATCCCCCTGAATACTGCATCTAAGCGCTTCAATATCGGCATCACGCTGCCGAAGGTATTGCGTCGCCAGGAGCGTAGCCCGGGGCCCTTCAGCGTCCACCGCTATCTGTTCCCCGCCTCGGGTATCCCCACTTTCGGCGGCGCGGCGGTCGCCATCTGGCCGGAAGACCTGGAAGCGGGACAGGTTGATGTTGCGATTGTCGGTATACCCAACGATATGGGCAGCGGGCGCCGCAACGCCGAATACGGTCCGCGCGCCATGCGCGCGCTGAACACGATCGCGGTGCCCGATACCCAGACTCTTCTCGATCCCATGCAGGTGTTGTCTGTGGTGGACTATGGGGACTTTGCCATCGACAACATGAGCACCGAGAGGACGGTCGGCCACGTTACCGCCATGGTCGCCGAGACCGCCGGCACCGGCGCGATCCCCATGATGGTGGGTGGCGACACCTCCATGCTGGTTCCCGGCGTTCGGGGTGTCGCCGAGGTACACGGCAAGGGCTCGTTCGGCCTGGTTCACTTCAGCGCACACCCCGATGCCGAGCGAACGGCCGTGCACAGCATTTCGGACGATCAGGCACTGTTTCTCCTGTTGCGCGACGGCACGGTAACAGGGAGCGATCTGATCGCCGTGGGCCTGCGCGGGCCGGCGCTCACGGTTGACACGCTGCAGTGGCTGCGCGATCAGGGCGTACGCTATCACACGATGGCCGAGATCAACCGTGAAGGTGTCGCGCCGGTGCTGCGCCGCGTCCGCGATGAGGTCCGGGGCCTGCCCGACAAGGTATTCGTCTCCATTGATGTCAGCGTGCTTGAGCCGGGTGACATGGTAGCGGCGGGCCGGTTGCTGCCCAACGGGTTGAGCTCGCAGGATGTGACCGAGACCATCCGGCACGTCTGTGCCGCGCGTGAGGTGGTGGGTTTCGAGATTACCGACCTGGCGCCGATGCTCGATGTATCGCGGCTGTCCACGGTGCATGCAAATGCCGCACTGAATGCCTGTCTGGGTGGCATTGCGGCGCGTCGGGCCGGTTTTACGCCGGATCAGATTCACCCGCTGGCGCGCGATCATGGCCAGAACTGAAATCCCTGTTGATGTCTACCGTTATTGCACAAAGGATAAAGCCCTTATGAACATTCCAGCCAAGGCGCTGCTCGTCTCCCTGCTGACCACCTGTTTGCCGGTTGCAGCGCAGGAAATGCCGGAGCATGTCACGGGCGCCGAGCCCTACCCTTTCGATACTGTGGATCACCGCGAAGAAGAAAAACCCGCTATTGAACTGCCGGACCGGGTCGACGATCGTCTGCAGCTGCTGACGGAAGAAGAGCTCACTTTTCTGAAGAGCGGTAAGGCCCGTCGCTTCAGCGGCGATCTTGAGGAAACCGTAACCATGCTGGAGCAGCGTTCACCCGAGGAAGTGAAGGCATGGGTCGTGGCGATGCAGGATGTCCTTGAGCGCAAGCGTTTCAAGGCGGGGCGCGACGAGCCCGGCATAGAACTCAATACCGCGTCACCCCGCTTCAATGCCTGGCGTCTGCGCCGGCCCGCGTCGATGGACCCGGAGCGCGAGCCGGGGCCGATCTCGCTGGGCCGCTACGATGGCGAGGGAGGGCCGCCCACTTTCGGCGGTTTTCCCATGGCATTGACGCCCGAGGACCTCAAGGCCGGTGAGGTGGATGTGGCGATCCTGGGCGCGCCGTTGAACATGGGCTCCGGATGGCGCGACTCGGGTGCGCAGGCAACCACCGATATGCGAATCATCGGTGGCGGGGTCATGGGTGATCTCGACCAATACGTGCAGATTGAGGCATCCAAGGTGCTGAACATTGTCGATTACGGCGATGCTGCGATCGATAATGCGAGCACAGAGCGCTCCATGCAGCACGTGCGTGACCTTGTTCGTGAAATTGCGGAGACCGGTGCCGTGCCGGTTATCATTGGCGGCGATCACTCCCTGGAATACCCGAATGTGGCGGCGCTGGCGGATGTGCATGGCAAGGAAAAGGTATCGGTTATCCATTTCGATGCCCACTACGACGCCTGGTGGGGCAGCCCCCATCTGATCAGTCACGGTGCGCCGGTTTACCGTTTGATCAATGAAGGTCACGTCAGGGCCGCGGATTATATCCAGGTCGGTCTGCGCTCCCGCGGTCCGGACGCCAACGCGTTTCAGTGGATGCGCGACGTCGGCATGCGTTTTCACACCATGGCAGAGGTTGAGCGACGTGGCTGGGATGCGGTAATCGATCGCGTGCTGGCCGAAGCCAGTGAAGAGGGACGCAAGCTGCATATCTCCTTCGATGTTGACGTTATAGACCCGGCGTTTGCGGTGGCGACCGGAACGCCGGTTTCCGGCGGCCTGAACATGCGGGAATCCATCACGATCGTGCGTCGGTTATGCGCCGAGTCCAACGTGATCAGCTTCGATCTGGTCGAATTGCACCCGGCCCTCGATCCGACCCACGTCACCACGCTCAACGCCGCGCACATCGTCAAGGCCTGTCTGACCGGTCTGGCAATGCGCGACAAGGGACTCACCGAAAAGCACTACCTGAGCCCGGTTGCCGCCGAGCACGCCATCGATGATTATTACGGGGACCAGGACGAATACCTGAAACGGACGGAAGCCATGAACGCTGATGACGGTGAGGGCAGCGAGGACTGAGACAGGGTTGGAAGTAGGGTTATAGGAAAGAGTTTGCCCGGGTTTCCGGGCCCACAAAAAAGGCCGCCCCGCTGAACCGGGGCGGCCTTTTTTGTGGCGGAACGTTTAGTTGCCGCCGAAGCGCATGTTCAGGCCAAGGTAAAAGAACTGACCGCGCGGGCTGGCCGGGTAACCGAAGTTGGTAATGAACGGCTCCTCGTCCGTCACGTTGCGCACACCACCGTACACCGCCATGCTGTCCTTGA
>JBHEPQ010000273.1:0-20717 GCA_046260215.1 Chromatocurvus sp. | reverse complement strand
GAGCGCTGACGTTCGCGCCAGGGTGTCCTGCAGCATCGACAGCTCACTCGCGAGGGGCAGAAACTGCTTGGGATGGGCTTCTCGGGAAACGGGCCACAGGCGACTGCCGACCCCACCGGATAAAAGTACTGGAACTAGCATGTGTGAACTGGCGTCCTTGCTTCTCAGTGGTTTATCGCCTCGCCTTCAAGGCCTCGCTTTCAAGGCCTCTCTTTCTAGGATATAGGAGCGTGCCCTGACGCCGCCAGCGTTTTGCAGGCAACCGTGCGTCTGGACTTGTCCCCCGCATGCATTAAAATGGCACGGTAATCGAAACGATCCGACACGGTTTCTCCGTTGCCAACCCAATCGCATGGCCCGATCGCACGGCCCCATTGCTACGCTTCACCTTTAAACAGACGGATGTACCATGACCCCCAAAAACAGTTATGCCAAGGACGAGCTGGTAAAATGTGGCCTGGGTCAACTTTTCGGTCCGGGCAATGCGCAGCTGCCAGTAAACGAGATGCTCATGCTCGACCGCATTACACACATTTCCGCCGATGGCGGCAGCCATGGCAAGGGTGAAATCATTGCCGAACTCGATATTACCCCGGATCTGTGGTTTTTCGACTGCCATTTTCCGGGTGACCCGGTGATGCCCGGCTGCCTTGGCCTGGACGCCATGTGGCAGCTGCTCGGGTTTTATCTCGGCTGGCGGGACAACCCCGGACGCGGCCGGGCGCTGGGCTCCGGCGAGGTCAAGTTCAGCGGCCAGGTGCTGCCGAGTGCCACGCTGGTCACTTACCATATTGAACTGAAGCGCGTGATCGAGCGCAAGCTGGTCATGGGCATCGGGGATGGTACGCTGTCAGTCGACGGCAGGGAGATCTACCAGGCCCGCGACCTGAAGGTGGGCCTGTTTCAGTCAACGGAGTCATTCTGAACCATGACAAAACGAGTTGTTATAACGGGCCTGGGCATCGTGTCATGCCTAGGGAACGACGCCGACAGCGTGGCAGAGGCCCTGTTCCATGGCCATTCGGGCATCGGGCTGCGTCAGGAGCAGGTGGACATGGGGATGCGTTCACATATTGCAGGTGCCCCCGATATCTCCCCCGCAGATCACATCGACCGCAAGCAGCTGCGATTCATGGCTGATGCCGCGGCCTATGCCTTTATCTCAATGCAGCAGGCGATTGCCGACGCCGGCCTGGACGAGGCCGAGATCTCCAATCCCCGGACCGGGATCATCGCCGGATCCGGGGGCGCCTCATCCGCAAGCCAGACGGAAGCTGCCGACATCCTGAGGGAGAGGGGTCTGCGTCGTGTGGGTCCCTACCGGGTCACCCAGACCATGGGCAGCACCGTATCGGCCTGTCTCGCTACCCCGTTCCGGATCAAGGGCGTCAACTATTCCATCTCGTCGGCCTGCTCCACCAGTGCACACTGCATCGGCTCTGCCATGGAGCAGATACAGCTGGGCAAACAGGACCGTGTTTTTGCCGGCGGCGGTGAAGAACTGCACTGGACATTGAGCAGCCTGTTCGACGCCATGGGCGCCCTGTCCACGCGCTACAACGACACGCCCGAGCGCGCGTCGCGGGCCTATGACGCCAACAGGGATGGCTTCGTGATCGCCGGTGGGGGCGGCATGCTGGTCCTTGAGGAACTCGACGCCGCTCGCGCCCGCGGCGCGAAAATCTACGCCGAGCTGGTGGGCTACGGCGCCACTTCCGACGGCTACGACATGGTGGCGCCGTCCGGTGAAGGCGCGATTCGCTGCATGCAACAGGCGCTGGCCACTGTTGATGGACCAGTGGATTACATCAATGCCCACGGCACCAGCACCCCCGCCGGTGATATCCAGGAACTCAGGGCCGTACGCTCGGTTTACAGCGAGCGGGAGGACAGCGTGCCCTTTATTGGATCCACGAAGTCGCTGACCGGGCACTCCCTCGGCGCAGCTGGCGTGCAGGAAGCCATTTACAGCCTGCTGATGCAGCAGCGGGGCTTCGTGGCGGCGTCAGCCAATATCGACGAGCTCGACCCGGAAGCGGAGGGCATGCCCATCGCGACCGAACGCCAGGACAAGGTATCGCTGCAGCGCGTCATGTCCAACAGCTTCGGCTTTGGCGGTACCAACGCCTCCCTGGTGTTCTCGCGCTGGAAAGATGACTGATTAACACTTTCCGATTAACAGTCTTCGATAAACAGTCTTCGATAAACAGTCTCAGGGAATCAACGTATCGAGCAGTAGGATCTCCACGTTGTCACCCGGCTGCACAAGGGTTCCGGGGGGAACGACCGCGAAAGCCTGGGCGCGACTCGCGGCCGTCAGGGCTCCGGAGCTCTGATTGCCCGCGAGCACAGCCTGTGCACCGCGATCACCCGGCACCAATACCACACGCAAGTATTCCTCCCGGGACCCCGCCGTGGTAACGGAAAACCCCGCGTGTACCGTCATACGCGGCAAGTCGGGTTCTTCGCGGCCCTGACACGCCAGCAGGAAGGGACGCGCCAGCATGGCAAAGGTCACGAAAACCGAACTCGGGTTGCCGGGCAGCCCAATAAAAGGGACCTGCCCCACGCGACCGAAGGCCAGCGGTTTCCCCGGCTTGATGGCGATCCGCCACAGTGACAGGGCACCGAGACGCTCGACCTGGGCCTTTACATGATCGGCGTCACCGACCGACACGCCGCCCGTGCTGATGATGACGTCCGCGACGCCGGCGGCGTGCTGCAGGGCGTGGGCGACCGCCTGCTCGCTGTCTTCCACCGGCTCTGCCAGGATAGCCTGCATACCACAGCGACGCAGGAGTGCCGCCAGCATCGGTCCGTTGCTGTTGAAGATTTCACCTCCGCGAAGCGGTTCCCCATCGGGTTCCCGCACCTCGTCACCCGTCACCAGGACTGCCACGCGCAGCGGTCTGTAGACATCTACTGCCGCGACACCCGCCGAGGCCAGCAGACCGAGATCCTGCGGCCGCAGACGTCGGCCGCGGTGTACCAGCAGGCCGCCGGCAGCCACGTCCTCGCCACGCCTGCGCACGTTACTGCCGGCTGAAAGTGCTGCCGGGAAACGGACGCCACCATCGACCGTTTCGCAGTTTTCCTGCATCACGACGCAGTCGGCGCCGTCCGGCAGCGGCGCGCCAGTAAAGATGCGTGCCGTGGTCGCCGGCGCCAGGGGCGTTGGGCTGGCACCGGCCATGACCGACTGGCTGACCGTTAGCGGCTGCCCGGCATCCGCGTCCGCCGCCCTCAGGGCATAACCGTCCATCGCGCTGTTATCAAAGGCGGGAACCGGCTGCCGGGCCAGAACGTCCGCGGCCAGCGTGGCGTCCAGCGCCTCTGCAAGGCAGCGATTTTCCACGGCCGGCGGTGGAAGCGCCGCTGCGAGCATGTGTCCCAGCGCCTCATCCGGCGAGCGCATGCTCACCCCTCGGCGTCCGGCCGCAGCAGGCCCACAAAATTGCACGGACGGTGACGCGCGTCGAGCTGCTCGCACAGAATCCCGTTCCAGGCCGTGCGACAGGCGCCGGTCGAGCCGGGCATGCAAAAGATCAGGGTGCGGTTCGACAGCCCCGCAAGCGCCCGGGACTGTACCGTTGAGGTGCCGATCTCCGCCAATGACAGGGCACGAAATACCTCCCCGAAACCGATAATCGCCTTGTCAAACAGGGGCTCGACTGCCTCGGGTGTGGAGTCGCGGCCCGCGAAACCTGTTCCCCCGGTGACCAGCACAACCTCGACCTCCGGATCGGCGATCCATGCCGACAACCGTGCGCGAATCTGATAGATATCGTCGACCACGATATCCCTGGTGACAACCGGGTGTCCCGCGGCCAGGGCTGCGTCGGAGAGGAAGTTGCCCGAGGTATCATCGTCCGGGCCCCGGGTATCCGAGACCGTGAGCAGGGCCACCCGCAACGGGACAAAACTGGAACTATCTGAAGACATGGCTGTGTTTCCAATGGTGAGGGCTTTACTCTGCCAGGTATTGCCTGACCGTGCTGCCGATAAAGCCCCGCCACGCCACCTGCTTGATGGCAAACGTATCGCGGATCTCACGGCAATCGAGGCTCCAGTCACGCGACACGCGCCCCGGCTCGTGTTCTTGCTTCAGGATAGCATCGTCTGCAACCCTGATGAACTGCGACGCGGCGGCGAGAACCGCCTCCGCAAAGCCATAGGCGGTCGTGCGATCGGGACTGTTGTAGTGAAACGTTCCCCTGGGCGCGGCGCCCGCGTCGAGCTGATCCAGAATCCCGGATATGACTCTGGCCGCGTCGCTCGCCTCGACCGGACAGACACGATCGAGGTCATCTACCGCGAGTGGCACCTGGGAGGACACGGACGCAAGCACCTGCGTCAGCAGGTTGTGGTCAGCTGCGGCAAACAGGGGGCCCAGCCGGAGGACGAGATGATTCTTGCAGGTGGCGCGGATATGGCTTTCGGCCTCGATCAGACTTGCCCCCGGAACATCGTCCGCATCCGGCGCTTCCTGCTCCCGGTAGGGGTGGCTGAGCCGACCCGAGAAAACGCGGGGATCCGACAGGTAGCAATAGGGAATACCGGCTCGATAGCAGACCTTTGCCAGCCAGTGTGTGCGCTCCACGTCGATTGCCTGCGGGAGGGCGCCGGATGTCATAAGCTGTGGAATACGCAGATCGACGATGATATCCGCATCCACGCGGCGGGCCGTCTTTTTGGCGTGCCGCTCGCTTTTCCAGCGGCTGACCGACTGCGATACCGTGGTCACGTGGTGCCGTCCCCAGCGCGCGAGGGTCGACTGCAGCGTGACGCCAAGCGGCGTGTCCGCGGCGATCAGCAGAACGTGCACGGATTGAGGTCGCGCGCGGGATCGGCGTAAGCGCAGGCTCCGGCCATTGATTAGAACGGAATGTCGTCGTCGAACTCGAAGTCCTGCGGGGGTTCGCTGACCGGCGCGGAAGATGATGATTTGCTGGCACCACGGGATGACGGCTGTGGCTGCGTCGCGCTCTGGTCATAATGATCCTGCCTGGGCGCCTGCTGGCCACCACCCTGGCCACCACCCTGGCCTCCTCGGCTGTCTAGCATCTGCATCTCACCCGCGATCACCTCGGTGCTGTAGCGATCGGTACCGGACTGGTCCTGCCACTTGCGCGTGCGCAGCGTTCCCTCGATATAGACTTTCGATCCCTTGCGCAGATACTCGCCGGCAATCTCCGCGAGCTTGTTGAAGAAAACGATACGGTGCCATTCCGTTCGCTCCTGTGGCTGTCCGGTCTGCTTGTCCTTCCATTGTTCAGAGGTTGCGACGCTGATATTGGTAACGGCGCCGCCCGACGGCATATAGCGGGTCTCCGGGTCATTGCCCAGATTGCCCACCAGAATGACCTTGTTGACACCACGTGATGCCATGATTGAACCCCCCGGAATTTACTGCGATGTGGCCATGGACTATAGCAACCCCGCCCGGCGAAAGCGACAGCCGAAAGTGGTCAGGAGGCGGTCGTGACGCCCTGTGTGGCCGGAGGCGGCGAGGCGCTTACGCCGAGACTGCTGCGCACCCAGAACACACCCGGGATCAGGCACAGCAGGAACAGGCCAGGCACGCCACCGTATTGCAGGGCCAGTCCACCGCAGGCGCCGCCGGTAAAGGCGCCGATGAACTGAAAAGTGGAATAGACACCCAGCGCCGTGCCCTTGCCGCCGGAGAATACCGCCTTGCTGACCAGCGACGGCAGCGTCGCCTCGAGGTAGTTCACGGCGACAAAATAGAGCCAGAGGGCGACCCACAGCACCCACGGAACGGCCAGCAAGGTCATACCGGCTATCGACACCAGCAGCATCACGACGGTGCTCACCAGCACCGAGCGGACCCTGCCATGTCTTTCGGCGAGGCGCAGAAGCGGCAGCATGCCGATCAGCGACGCCAGCAGAACCGGAAGATAGACCTTCCAATGCGCCTCCCGCGGTAGCGACAGGGTATCGAGGAGGGCGAAAGGAATCACCAGGAAGCTGGCGGTGAGAATGAAGTGCAGGCTGAAGACGCCGAAATTGAGGCGTCTCAGCGCGGGTTCCGCCAGCACACTGCGGATCATGTCGGGACGGGTGCCTACTCCTGTATGGGCGCGGCTCTGCACACCGCGAGGTATGCCAAGAAACACCACGGCAATGCCGCTGACGGCAAGCACCGCGGTAAGCAGAAAAACGCTGGACAGGCCGCCAAAGCCGGCCACCACGGGTCCCAACACCAGGGAGACGGCAAAGGACAGGCCAATACTCGCGCCCACGATCGCCATGGCCTTGGTGCGCTGTTCATCGTCTGTTACGTCCGCCACCAGGGCCATCACCGTACCGGCAATGGCGCCGGCGCCCTGCAGCAGCCGACCGACCACAATTCCCGGCACGGTTTCCGCAAGACCCGCTACCAGACTGCCCGCCGCGAACATCAGCAGACCACCCAGAATAACCGGGGTTCGGCCAATACGGTCAGACAGCCAGCCCAGGGGGATCTGCAGCAGCGCCTGGCTGAAACCATAGGCGCCCAGCGCCAGGCCGATCATAAGCGGTGTGCCGCCCGGCATATCCACAGCGTAGAGCGCCAACAGCGGGAGGACCATAAACAGCCCGAGCATGCGGAAACTGTAAAGCAGTGCTAGAGCGCCAATTGCGCGGCGCTCTACCGGAGTCATCGGATTTTTTGTCAGCACACAAACCTCCCCAGAAGGCGGAAATAGTAGCAGCTTCACGCGAGAGCGACACCCACCGTGAACACCGCCGCGAACGGTGGTCTGCACCGCACGGTTTTGCGCAGGATGACATATGCCTATAATAGAAGGTTAACCGCCACTACTGTAGAGACGACATGGACACGATTCAGGTTCGCGGTGCGCGCACCCACAACCTCAAAAATATCGACCTCGATATTCCCCGCGACAGGCTGATTGTCATCACCGGCCTCTCGGGCTCCGGCAAATCCTCCCTCGCCTTCGATACACTGTATGCTGAGGGGCAGCGGCGTTACGTGGAGTCACTGTCGACCTACGCACGGCAGTTTCTGTCGATGATGGAAAAGCCGGATATGGATCATATCGAAGGCCTGTCCCCGGCAATCTCCATCGAACAGAAATCCACGTCGCACAATCCCCGGTCAACGGTGGGTACGATTACCGAAATCTACGACTACCTGCGACTTCTCTACGCGCGTGTCGGGGAGCCCCGCTGCCCCGACCACGACATTACCCTGCAGGCCCAGACCGTGAGCCAGATGGTCGACAGCGTGCTGGCCATGCCGGAGGGGGAGAAGCTCATGCTGCTGGCCCCGGTGGTGCGTGGCCGCAAAGGGGAACACCTGCAGATTTTTGAGGAACTGCGCGCTGCCGGTTTTGTGCGCGCGCGCATCGATGGCCGGATTACCGACCTGGACGACCTGCCGCAGCTGGACAAGAAAAAGAAGCACAACATTGACGTGGTGGTGGATCGCTTCAAGGTCCGGGAAGACCTCGGCCTGCGGCTGGCGGAATCGTTTGAGACCGCGCTGCAGCTGACCGACGGGCTCGCCGCGGTCAGCCACATGGATGGCGACGCCAGCGACACCGTGTTTTCGGCGCGTTTTGCCTGTCCGGAGTGCGGACACAGTATCGATGAGCTCGAGCCACGGCTGTTTTCCTTCAACAATCCCGCGGGCGCCTGTAGTGGCTGCGACGGGCTCGGCGTCAAGCAGTACTTCGATCCGGCCCGCGTGGTGCTTCATCCTGAGGCAAGCCTGGCCGAGGGAGCCATTCGCGGCTGGGATCGAAGGAACGTCTATTACTTCCACATGCTCACCTCTCTGGCCGAGCACTATGGTTTCGGTATCGACACCCCGTTCGAAAAGCTGAGTCAAGGACACAGGGACATTATCCTCAACGGCAGCGAGGGGGAGGAAGTCTCCTTTTCCTACATCAACGACCGCGGCAGCGTTTTCCAGCGCAGGCATCCTTTCGAGGGCATTCTTCCCAATATGGAACGGCGCTATCGGGATACCGAGTCACAATCCGTGCGCGAAGAACTCTCACGATTTCTGGCAACGGCGCCCTGCCCGGACTGTGGAGGAGCCCGTCTGTGTCGCGATGCCCGCCACGTGTTTGTCGATGGGCGCACGCTGCCGGGCATCACGGCGATGCCCGTCGGCGAGGCCGAGGACTATTTCAGCGAACTGCAGCTTGCCGGGCGGCAGGGGGCCATCGCCGAAAAAATCCTGAAAGAGCTGCGCGCCCGCTATCGCTTCCTGGTGGACGTCGGGCTGAACTACCTGACCCTTGATCGCAGCGCCGAGACGCTGTCCGGGGGCGAGGCACAGCGAATCCGGCTGGCCTCACAGATCGGCGCCGGTCTGGTGGGCGTGATGTACATCCTCGATGAGCCATCCATCGGTCTGCATCAGCGCGATAACGAACGCCTGCTTTCTACGCTTACGCACCTTCGCGACATTGGCAACACCGTGCTTGTAGTTGAGCACGATGAGGACGCCATACGCAGTGCCGACCACATCATCGATATCGGGCCGGGAGCCGGCGTGCACGGTGGACAGGTCGTCGCGCAGGGATCCCTCGACGACATCATCGGTAATCCGCAGTCTCTTACCGGCGCCTATCTGTCCGGAAAACGCCGGATCGAAGTCCCCGTGGAGCGACGCAAGGCAGACGGTGAACGCTTTATCCACCTGCAGGGTGCCAGTGGTAACAACCTGCAGCATGTCGATTTCGCGCTGCCGGTCGGTCTGTTGACGTGTGTGACCGGTGTATCCGGATCCGGGAAATCCACGCTTATCAACGGCACACTATATCCACTGGCGGCGACCGAATTGAATGGCGCGACAACGCTGAATGCGGCGACCCATGAGCGCATTAGCGGTCTGGACCATATCGACAAATGTATCGATATCGATCAGAGCCCTATCGGCCGGACCCCTCGTTCGAACCCGGCCACGTATACCGGCATATTCACCCCCGTGCGTGAACTTTTTGCGGGAACCCAGGAGGCGAGATCACGTGGTTACAAACCCGGCCGCTTCAGCTTCAACGTCAAGGGCGGGCGCTGTGAGGCCTGCCAGGGGGACGGGGTGACACGCGTCGAAATGCATTTCCTGCCCGACATTCACGTCCCCTGCGATGTCTGCAAGGGCAAGCGCTACAACCGCGAGACGCTGGATATTCGCTACAAGGGCAGGAATATTCACGAAGTTCTGGACATGACCGTGGAGGAGGCTCTGTCTTTCTTCGAGCCGGTACCGGCACTCGCACGCAAGCTGCAGACGCTGCTGGACGTGGGCCTGTCGTATCTGCGGCTCGGCCAGGCGGCAACAACCCTGTCAGGGGGTGAAGCGCAGCGCGTCAAACTGTCACGCGAACTATCAAAGCGGGATACCGGCAGCACGCTCTACATTCTGGACGAACCGACCACTGGCCTGCATTTTGAGGATATACGCCAGCTGCTCGCCGTCCTGCACAAACTGCGGGATCATGGCAACACGGTGGTTATCATCGAGCACAATCTCGATGTCATCAAGACGGCAGACTGGGTTGTCGATCTAGGACCCGAGGGCGGTAGCGGCGGCGGTCACATCATTGCTACCGGCACGCCAGAGGACATTGTCAGCATTGATCAGTCCTACACCGGGCATTTTCTCGGCCCACTGCTGGAGCGCAATGCAGCGAACATGAAAAAGAAAACGGCGTCAAACACCAGGAACACCGGCTCCTCGGGAAAAACGCGCACTCGCCGAAAAAAGGTAGCCTGAAGGTCCGGCCAAAACGGCGAGCACAAAAAAAGCGGGGATGTACAAAAAAGCCGGATTAAATCCGGCTCTCTTAAAAACGTCTGCTACCTGCTCCGCGCATACAGGATGTTCCGCGCGGCAGGCGCCGCCGCTTCAATCCTCGTCGTCGTCTGCGCTCTCGTGCCGGGGACGATCAACCAGCTCCACATACGCCATCGGCGCCTTGTCACCTGTACGGTAACCGCATTTAAGTATGCGGATATAGCCGCCCGGTCGCGTCTGGTACCGCGGCCCCAGTTCGCTGAACAGCTTGCCAACGATCTCCTTGTTGCGCAGGCGATCGAACGCGAGGCGGCGATTGGCCACGCTGTCCTGCTTGGCCAGCGTTATCAGGGGCTCAGCGTAGCCGCGAAGCTCCTTCGCTTTAGGCAGGGTGGTCTTGATAAGTTCGTGCTCCACCAGCGACGACGTCATGTTGCGGAACATGGCCTTGCGGTGTGAGCTGTTACGATTTAACTGACGTCCAGTATGACGATGACGCATTTTTCTGATCCTTTGCTCTGTGCTGTCTCAGCACGCTGTTCTTACGCGGGCGCTCAGGCGCTCAGAACCCGCTCGTCATTTCTCAGGCTGGAAGGTGGCCAACTATCCAGGCGCATGCCAAGCGATAATCCGCGGGACGCCAGCACATCCTTGATCTCGGTCAGGGACTTCTTGCCCAGATTCGGCGTCTTGAGGAGCTCCACCTCGGTGCGCTGCACAAGATCCCCAATGTAATAGATATTCTCCGCCTTCAGGCAATTAGCGGAGCGGACTGTCAGCTCGAGATCATCAACGGGCCGCAGCAGTACCGGATCAACCTCGTCCTCGGAATCAGAGGATATCGACTGCGCTTCACTTTCGAGATCGACAAACACCGAAAGTTGCTGCTGCAGGATAGTGGCCGCCCGCCGGATCGCCTCTTCAGGATCGATTGTCCCGTTGGTTTCCAGATCGAGTACCAGCTTGTCGAGGTCAGTGCGCTGATCAACCCGGGCGGCTTCGACCACATAGGCCACCCGGTGTATCGGGGAAAACGTGGCGTCAAGCTGCAAACGCCCGATGGAACGGGTCTCTTCCTCCGGATTCTCCCGTGAGTCAGCCGGAGAGTAGCCGCGCCCGCGCATTGCCGTCAGCTTCATATTGACCGACTTTTCGCCATTGATGTTGCAGATGAGATGGCCCGGATTGCGGACATCGACATCGTGATCGGTCTGAATATCTCCCGCAGTTACCGCGCCGGGACCCTTTTTGCTGAGACTGAGCTCGACCTCATCCTTGCCTGACATGACCAGGGCGACATCCTTGAGGTTCAGCAGAATCTCGATGACGTCTTCCTGCACTCCCTCCATGGCGCTGTACTCGTGTAGCACCCCGTCGATTTCCACCTCGACAATGGCACAGCCCGGCATGGACGACAGCAGGATGCGCCGCAGCGCATTCCCCAGCGTGTGCCCAAAGCCCCGCTCTAGTGGCTCGAGAGTCACCTGAGCACGGGTGCTGCTTTTCTCTTCGACCTTGATGACACGGGGTGTCAATAATTCACTCACTGCACTCTGCATTGGGGCACCTGTAACTGTTTGTAAGACTGGCCAGCGTCGCTATTACTTGGAGTAGAGTTCGACGATCAGGTTTTCATTGATTTCGGACGAAAGCTCCTGACGCTCCGGTGCGGCCTTGAATGTTCCCTCGAGCTTTTCCACACTGACGTCCATCCATTCAGGTTCTCCACGCTGCCCCGCAAGAGCCAGTGCCGATTGAACGCGCAGCTGCTTCTTGGCCTTCTCGCGTACGGAAATTACCTCACCGGGCTGCACCTGATAGGATGCAATATTGACCGCCTTGCCATTGACCAGTATTGCCTTGTGCGCCACCAGCTGCCTGGACTCGGCGCGTGTTGAGCCAAAACCCATGCGATAAACCACATTGTCCAGGCGGCTTTCCAGCAGCTGGAGCAGAACCTCACCTGTCGCGCCCTTGAGCCGCGCCGCTTCCTTGTAATAATTGCGAAACTGCTTCTCAAGCACGCCGTACATACGACGCACCTTCTGTTTCTCCCGCAGCTGAACGCCGTAATCCGACAGTCGCCCGCGCCGGGCACCGTGCTGCCCGGGCACAGATTCCGGCTTGCACTTGGAATCGAGCGATCTCACGCCGCTTTTCAGGAACAGGTCTGTCCCTTCACGTCGTGACAGCTTGCACTTGGGGCCAATATATCGAGCCATAATCTATAGTCCTGTTTACTTTAAACGCGACGCTTCTTGGGAGGGCGGCAGCCGTTGTGGGGAATCGGCGTCACATCTGTAATGTTGCTGATCTTGTAGCCACAGGCGTTCAGTGCACGCACGGCGGACTCACGGCCCGGGCCGGGGCCCTTTACCTGCACATCAAGGTTCTGCAGACCATACTCTTTAGCCCCTTCGCCGGCGCGCTCCGCCGCGACCTGCGCAGCAAAAGGCGTGCTTTTCCTGGAGCCGCGAAAACCCGACCCACCGGAGGTGGCCCAGCTCAGGGTATTGCCCTGGCGATCTGTAATCGTGATGATGGTGTTGTTGAAAGAAGCGTGCACGTGTGCGATGCCGTCGGCAATCGTGCGTGATATCTTCTTGCGAGTGCTTTTGGCACCTGGCTTGGCCATATTCTATTTCCCGTTAATATCAACACTGCATGAAAGATGCAGCTACACTAAACCCGGAAACGTCCGGAACCCGGTTCAGGGTTCTAACGACGTATCGGTTTCCGTGGTCCCTTGCGCGTACGCGCGTTGGTTTTCGTTCGCTGCCCGCGGAGCGGTAGACTGCGCCGATGACGCAGGCCCCGATTACAACCCAGATCCATTAGCCGCTTGATGTTCATGGACAATTCGCGCCTGAGATCACCCTCGACGGTCATTTCGCCAACGGTTGCTCGCAGCGTGTCAAGCTCGGCATCTGTCAGCTCTTTCATCTTGGTGTTCTCCGCAATACCACAGGTGCTGCAGATGTGTCGCGCCTGGGCGCGACCGACACCATATATATAAGTCAACGAGATAACCGTGTGCTTGTTATCCGGAATATTGACGCCGGCAATACGAGCCATTCAACCTTCTCCAATCGTGTGACGCTAAGCCAGTGCGCTTGCGGACTCATGCCGTGCATGAAGCCTCGCGAAGGGCGCCGGATTCTAGCGATTTATTCCATAGAAATCAATCATTTTACGAAAAACCGCTGCCGTTGACCGACATCAGCCCTGACGCTGCTTGTGTCGGGGGTCGGTAGCGCATATGACGCGAACCACACCCGCGCGACGCACGACCTTGCAGTTTCTGCAGATTTTTTTTACCGATGCACGAACTTTCATTACTCTCTCTCCAAAACACCGGGCGTCAACGTGCGCGTCCGGAACCACCGTAAGTTTTCAGGTTTGCCTTTTTCATTACCGAATCGTACTGATGCGACATCATGTGGCTCTGCACCTGCGCCATGAAGTCCATCACGACAACCACCACAATCAATAATGACGTGCCACCGAGATAGAACGGTACATTCCAGGTCACCACCAGAAACTGCGGCAGCAGACACACCAGCGCAATATAGGCCGAGCCAAATACCGTAAGACGCGTCAACACACCGTCAATGTAATTCGCCGTCTGCTGGCCCGGACGGATACCTGGAACGAAAGCACCGGAGCGCTTTAGATTGTCGGCCACTTCCTGCGGGTTGAACATCAGGGCCGTGTAGAAGAAGCAGAAAAACACGATGAATATAGTAAACAGCAGAATATTCAGCGGCTGCCCTGGACCGATCATGACCGCGAGATCCTGAAGCCAGTCCGCCTGACCCGAGCTGCCGAACCACTGTGCAATGGAGGCCGGGAACAGCAGAATACTGCTGGCAAAAATCGCGGGGATCACCCCGGCCATATTGACCTTCAGCGGGAGATGGCTGCTCTGCGCCTGGTACATCTTGCGTCCCTGCTGCCGCTTGGCATAGTTGACCGTAATGCGCCGCTGGCCGCGTTCGATGAACACAATCATGTAGATAACGGCGATTGCCAGAGCGAGAATCGACAACAAAACAAGAATGTTGATTTCGCCCTGGCGTGCCTGTTCCAGCGACTGACCAATGGCGGAAGGCAGGCCGGCGACAATACCCGCAAAGATCAACAGCGAAATACCGTTGCCAACGCCCTTCTCGGTGATCTGTTCGCCAAGCCACATCATGAACACGGCGCCGGTAACCAGCGAGGTAATGGCGATGACGAAGAAAACAACGCCGGTATCGTAGGACATACCCTGGTTCGCCATACCTACCGTCATACCGATCGCCTGCACCAGCGCCAGCACCACCGTCAGATACCGCGTGTACTGGCTGATCTTGCGGCGCCCGGACTCGCCTTCCTTTTTCAGCTGCTCCAGCTGCGGCGTCACCGCCGACATCAACTGCATGATGATGGATGCCGAGATGTACGGCATGATGCCCAGCGCCAGAATACTCATTCGCTCCAGCGCACCGCCGGAAAACATGTTCGCCAGACCAAGAATGGTTCCCTGATTCTGGTTGAACAGAGCAGCGAGCTGATTAGGATCGATGCCCGGCACCGGTATGTGTGTGCCAACCCGGTACACAAATATCGCGAGCAGGACAAAACGCAGGCGAGCAAACAGCTCGCTCAGACCACCCTTCTTGTTACCAGGATTATCGGCCATTTACTCTTCGACCTTGCCGCCCGCCTGCTCGATCGCCTCGCGGGCGCCCCTGCTCACCTTCAAGCCGCGGATGGTAACCGCACGCCCGATGTTGCCCGCCAGGAACACACGCACCCGCTCAACATCGTTACGCACCACGTCAGCGTCTTTGAGAGCCTGAAGATCCACAACCTCGGCTGTCACGCCCGACAGCTCGGACAGACGCAGCTGGGCAGTCGTGCGCGATACGCGCGACGAGAAGCCATATTTGGGCAGTCGCTTCTGCAGCGGCATCTGACCACCCTCGAACCCGGGGCTGACCGTGCCGCCCGACCGGGCTTTCTGGCCCTTGTGACCGCGGCCCGCTGTCTTGCCGAAGCCGCTGCCGATGCCGCGGCCGACGCGCTTACCGTCTTTACGCGAGCCCGGTGCGGGACTCAGGCTGTTGAGTCGCATTACTTCTGACATGACTTACTCCTCTACCCTCACCAGGTAGTTGATTTTGTTGATCATGCCGCGCACTGACGGGGTATCTTCCACCTCGACAGTATGATTAATCCGCCGCAGACCGAGGCCGCTGACGCAGGCCCTGTGGTTTTTCAGGCGACCGTGAAAACTCTTCACGAGCGTCACCTTGATAGTTGATTTGGCCATGACTCGCTGACTCGCTGTTAATTCAGAATTTCTTCAACCGACTTGCCGCGCTTGGCTGCTATGGAATCCGGTGACGCCATGTCACGAAGACCATTGAATGTTGCACGAACCACGTTCACCGGGTTGGTCGACCCGTAGCACTTGGCAAGAACGTTGTGCACACCCGCCAGTTCCAGCACGGCACGCATGGCCCCTCCCGCAATAATGCCGGTACCTTCCGACGCGGGCTGCATGTATACCTTTGACGCACCATGATTCGCCTTGACCGGGTACTGGATAGTGCCACCGTTCAAGTCCACCTGAATCATGTTGCGGCGGGCGGCCTCCATTGCCTTCTGGATAGCGACAGGCACCTCGCGGGCCTTGCCGCGACCAAAGCCGACCTTGCCATTGCCATCGCCCACGACCGTGAGCGCGGTAAAGCCGAAAATGCGGCCGCCCTTTACTACTTTGGCAACCCGATTGACCTGTACCAGTTTTTCCTGGAGGTCACTGTCCTGCCTTGACTGCTCGTTAAATGCCATATCGCTTTCCTAGAATTCCAGTCCACCTTCACGTGCAGCATTGGCCAGCGCCGCTACCCGACCATGATAACGGTAGCCACTACGATCAAACGTCACTTTTTCAATGCCCGCCTGCTTTGCACGCTCCGCCACCAGTTTGCCCACCGCGGATGCAGCATCCCTGTTGCCCGTCGACCCGCTTCGCAGCTGACTGTCCAGCGTCGAGGCACTGGCAACCACCCGGTCGCCCGATGGAGTAAACACCTGGGCATAGATATGCCGGGGCGTCCGATGCACGCTCAGGCGATTGACGCCCTGTGTGCGCATTTTTGCGCGGCCCCGACGGGCGCGCCGCAAACGTGATTCGTTCTTGATACTCATCTCAACACCTACTTCTTCTTGGCTTCTTTACGGCGAACCCGCTCGTCCGCGTAACGAATCCCTTTGCCCTTGTATGGCTCCGGCGGACGGAAACTGCGCAGTTTCGCCGCCGCCTGTCCGACTACCTGCTTGTCAATCCCGCTCAGGACGACTTCGGTCTGTGTCGGCGTTTCCGCTGTGACACCGCTGGGAAGGTCATAATCCACCGGGTGCGACAGGCCAACCGTGAGGTTAACGCTGTTACCCGATGCCTTGGCACGGTAACCGACACCATTCAAAACCAGCCTGCGCTGCCAGCCTTCGCTGACACCCTTGACCATGTTGTTGAACAGCGCCCGGGTAGTCCCGGCCATGGCCTTGACCTTGTCGTCCTCGTAGGCGAACGTCACCCTGCCATCGCCCTGACTCACGGTAATGCCGTCGTTAAGGGACATGCTGAGAGATCCCCTGGCACCCTTAACCGTCAGGTCGACGCCATCTATTTTGACTTCTGCCCCGCCCGGCAGTGACACCGGATTATTTGCAACTCTAGACATCTCTCTTGCTCTTCAGTTCGGGACCTTAGAATACGGTGCAGAGCACTTCTCCGCCCACGCCTGCGGCTCGCGCCGCTCGATCGGTCATCACGCCACGGGAGGTGGAGATAATGGCAATGCCCAGACCACCGCGCACCGTGGGCAAACCCTCCTTTCCGGAGTAGCTGCGAAGTCCTGGACGACTGACGCGATCGATTTCCGCGATGACCGGCTTGCCCTCGAAGTACCTGAGTCGAAGTGCCAGACGCGGTTTCCCGTGGTCGACCCTTGGCTCGAAACTTTCGATATAGCCTTCGTCCTTCAGAACCTGCGCCACCGCGCTCTTGATCTTGGAGCCAGGCATGTCGACCGACGTCTTTCCGGCCGTCTGTGCGTTACGAATGCGCGTCAGCATATCTGACAGCGGATCTTGCATGCTCATAATCTATAAATCTCCGTTACCAGCTGGACTTAACCAGCCCCGGCACATCGCCGCGCATGGCCGCCTCACGCAACTTGTTGCGACACAGGCCGAACTTTCTGTATACACCGTGCGGGCGACCCGTAATCTGACAGCGCCGTCGCTGGCGAACGGGGCTCGCATCCCGCGGCAGTTTCTGCAGCGCGACCTGGGCGTCCCACTTCTCATCATCCGACGCTTTCGGGTCGACGATGATCGACTTCAGCTCGACGCGCTTTTTGGCAAACTTCGCAACCGTTTTGGTGCGCTTGAGTTCCCGCGCCACCATTGACTTCTTGGCCATAGCTAAACCTCTTAACTTTTCAGCGGGAAATTGAAAGCCCGCAGCAGGGCGCGACCTTCGTCGTCTGTTCGCGCCGTCGTGGTTATCGTGATATCCATGCCCCGCAGCGTATCCACCTGGTCGTAGTTGATCTCCGGAAAGATAATCTGCTCGGAGACCCCCATCGCAAAATTGCCGTGCCCGTCAAAGGCCTTGGGGCTCACACCGCGGAAATCCCTGATGCGCGGAATGGCGATGCTGACCAGTCGCTCCAGAAATTCGTACATTCGATCCGAGCGCAGGGTGACTTTACAGCCGACGGGCCAGCCGTCGCGTATCTTGAAACCGGCAATAGACTTCCGCGCCAGCGTCACGATCGGCTTTTGACCGGAGATCTTCTGCATGTCGCTGACTGCGTTTTCCATGACTTTCTTGTCGCCCACGGCCTCGCCCACACCCATATTCAGAGTGATCTTGGTCAGCCGCGGCACCTCCATGACGTTTGCCAGTGCCAGCTCTTCCCTCAGGCGGGATGCAATCTCGTCCCTATACTTGTCTTTCAGTGTAGCCATTGTCGAATTACCTGTATTCGCTGCGTTACGCGTCGATCGTTTCGCCGCTTGACTTGAACACGCGCACCTTGCGCTCGCCGTCAACCCTGAACCCCACGCGGTCTGCCTTGCTGGTGGACGCATTGTAAATGCCCACGTTGGAAGACTGTATCGCGGCTTCCTGCTCAACAATGCCGCCCTGTACTCCCGCCTGCGGGTTGGGCCGCGTATGCTTCTTGACCATGTTCACGCCAGACACGATGAGCTTGCCGTTATCCAGCACTCTGCGCACCTTGCCACGCTTGCCCTTGTCCTTTCCCGCCAGGACCATCACCTCGTCATCGCGCTTGATCTTCAACATCTCACTGCCTCTTTATCGGACGACGGATCAAATAACTTCCGGCGCCAGGGATATAATCTTCATGAACTTTTCACCGCGCAGTTCACGTGTTACCGGCCCGAAAATGCGGGTGCCGATCGGCGCTTCCTGTGTATTCAGGAGTACTGCCGCGTTGTCATCAAACTTGATCAACGAACCATCGGCACGCCGCACTCCCTTACAGGTGCGCACGACGACCGCCGTCATAACCTGACCTTTCTTGACCTTGCCGCGAGGGATTGCCTCTTTCACCGACACCTTTATCAGGTCACCGATCCGAGCGTAACGACGCTTTGACCCGCCAAGAACCTTGATACACATTACCCGGCGCGCACCACTGTTATCGGCGACGTACAAATAGGATTGTGTCTGAATCATTGTCTACTCCAGCCTGCGGCCAATGCCGCTGTCACTATTACTACGCGCCTAGACTACCGCCGCCTTCTCAACCACCTCGACCAGGGCCCAGGTCTTGCTGCGCGAGATCGGACGGGACTCAGCCACCGCCACCAGATCGCCAACCTGGCATACGTTTTCTTCATCATGCGCATGCAGTTTTGAGGAACGGGTCATGTACTTCCCATAGACCGGATGCTTGACCCGGCGCTCGATCAGAACAGTGACCGTCTTGTCCATCTTGTTACTGACAACCCGGCCCGTTGCCGTGCGCTTGCGCTTCTCTGCTGACGCCATCTCTAGATACCTGCCTTTTGCTGTAATACGGTCTTCACACGCGCAATAGCGCGCTGATTCTGCTGCAGCAGGTGAGTCTGGCCGAGCTGACCTGTCGCCTTCTGCATGCGCAGCTTGAACTGTTCCTCGCGAAGATCGAGTAGCTGCCTGTCGAGCTCTTGCGTCGATTTTTCCCGCATGTCACTGGCTTTCATCACATCACCGACCGTTTCACAAATGTTGTCTTTACCGGAATTTTAGACGCCGCGAGTTCGAAGGCCTCACGCGCCAGCTCTTCCGGGACACCCTGCACCTCATAAAGAACGCGACCGGGCTGAATCTGTGCAACCCAGTATTCAACGTTACCCTTGCCCTTGCCCTGGCGTACCTCAAGTGGCTTGCCGGTTATCGGCTTGTCCGGGAAGATGCGGATCCAGATCTTGCCGCCGCGCTTGATGTGGCGCGTCATGGCACGTCGAGCTGCCTCGATCTGGCGCGCGGTAATGCGTCCACGGCCAACGGCCTTCAGGCCGTATTCACCGAAACTGACCCTGCTTCCGCGCTGCGCCAGACCCCGATTGCGGCCCTTCATTGCCTTGCGGAACTTTGTCCTTTTTGGTTGCAACATAATCCCTACGCCTTAATTGGTTGCCGTCTTGCGCGGCGCTTCCGCCTGGTCGCCAGTACCGATCACTTCGCCCTTGAAGATCCAGACTTTGACGCCGATCACGCCGTAGGTCGTCTCTGCTTCATAGGTCGCGTAGTCGATGTCGGCACGCAATGTATGAAGCGGAACACGTCCCTCGCGATACCGCTCGCTGCGTGCGATTTCGGCGCCGCCAAGGCGGCCACCGACCTGCACTTTGATGCCTTCAGCACCCTGGCGCATGGCATTCTGCACAACGCGCTTCATCGCACGCCGGAACATCACCCGCCGCTCCAGCTGCTGTGCAACGTTCTGCGCCACCAGTCGTGCATCGAGGTCGGGCTTTCGAATCTCCTCAATATTGATATGCACGGGAACACCCATCTTGTCGGCGAGCTGCCGCCGCAGGCCGTCGACATCTTCACCCTTTTTGCCGATAACGATACCGGGGCGCGCCGTATGGATGGTGATCCGGGCCGTCTGCGCCGGCCTTTCGATTACTATGCGGCTGACCGAGGCGTTATCCAGCTTCTTCTCAATGAACTTGCGAACTTCCAGATCCGCAATGAGATTCTTCGCATAGTTCTTGCGGCCGGCATACCAGACAGACGTATGGTCTTTGACAATACCCAGTCGAATGCCGGTGGGATGAACTTTCTGACCCATGTGGTCTTCTCCTAACTTTCGCTGACGCCGTCGGCGACTTTCACTGTGATGTGACAAGTGCGCTTAAAAATACGGTCAGCGCGACCCTTGGCACGCGGGCGAAGACGTTTCATTGTCATCCCCTCGTCAACATAGATACTGGATACCTTGAGCTCATCGACGTCGGCACCCTCATTGTTTTCCGCGTTGGCAATAGCGGAATTCAGCACTTTTCGAACGATGTGCGCTGCTTTCTTCGTGCTGAACTCAAGCGAACTCAGCGCCTCTTCTACGGGCCTGCCCCTGACCTGATCGGCAATCAGTCGGGCTTTCTGCGCGGAAATCCGTGCACCCTTCAACCTTGCTGACACTTCCATTTCCTGTTCCTCGCTTACGCTGGCGCCTTAGCGCTTCGCCTTTTTATCGACAATATGCCCCTTGAAGGTGCGCGTCGCGGCGAACTCACCCAGCTTGTGGCCGACCATGTCTTCGTTGACCAGTACCGGCACGTGCTGACGCCCGTTGTGCACGGCGATGGTCAACCCGACCATATCGGGCGAAACCATTGAGCGCCGCGACCAGGTCTTGAT
>JBHEPQ010000266.1:0-4710 GCA_046260215.1 Chromatocurvus sp. | reverse complement strand
TTCGGCGAGTCGGCTATCGCTCAGTGGCTTGCGCGCACTCTCTCCGGCAATGAGTTTTTTCAGCAGCGCGCGGATGGCCGTGGACGAGCAGGCGCCGCCTTCTGCCGTGGCGACGTGACTGGAAAAAAAGTATTTCAGCTCGAAAATACCGCGTGGCGTGTGCATATACTTGCGCGTCGTTACCCGGGAGATGGTGGATTCGTGCATGTCGACGGCATCCGCGATGTCGTGCAGCACCAGTGGCTTCATGGCCTCTTCACCATACTCCAGAAAGTTCCGCTGGTGGTCGACAATCTCGGTGGCGACCTTCATCAGGGTTTCATTGCGACTTTGCAGGATCTTCAGAAACCAGCGCGCTTCCTGCAGGTTATCTTTCAGGTAGGTGTTGTCTGCACTGCTGTCGGCGCGGCGAATCATCCCGGCGTAGGTGTCATTAATGCGCAGGCGCGGCGCAATGTCAGGGTTGAGCTCGATGCTCCAGCGCCCGTCGCGCTTGCGCACGAAAACATCGGGAATAACGTACTCCGTGTCATCCTCGCCGATGCGCTTGCCCGGGAAGGGGTCCAGCGTCTGCAGCACGGCCAGCAGTTCCCGCAGCGCGTCCTCATCGAGTCGCATGCGGCGCATGATCTGGGCGTAATCGCCGTTGGCGAGCTGCGCAATGTGTCGGGACACAAGCATGCGTGCCTGCTCGAGGCGCGGCGTGTCGTCGGGCAGCTGCCTCAGCTGCAGCAGCAGGCACTCCTGCAGATCAGCCGCAAACACACCGCTGGGTTCGAACTGCTGCAGCGCATGCAGTACTGCGGTGACCTCCTCAATATCGATATCGCCGTCGAACTCATCGGCGCAAAGACTGTGAATGTCTTCGATGCTGGTGGACAGGCGACCGTTATCGTCGGTGGCGTCTATGATGGTCATGGCGATAGCGCGATCGAGGTCTGACAGGCGCGTCAGATTCAGCTGCCACAGCAGGTGCTCATGCAGATCCGGCACGCTGCCGGTCCGGCTGTCGTAGTCGAATTCGCTGGCCTCGCTGGCGCTGGAGGGCGTTGGTGCCGACGACGGCACCAGGTCCTCCCACTGGGTATCCACCGGGAGATCCTCGGGCATCGAGGGCTCGTAGTCCCGGGGCTCGGCCGTGTCGTCTCCGGCGCTGCGCTCCAGATGCTCCATCGGACCCTCGCCGGCCTGGTTGCCGGTATCGTCTCCGGCCTCCCGGCGCTCGGCGTCGGCATCGTCGTTCGCAACGTCATCACCCTCATCGAGCTCGAGCAGGGGGTTGCTCTGCAGCACCTGCTGAATTTCCATCTGCAGATCGAGTGTGCTGAGCTGTAACAGCTTTATGGCCTGCTGCAGCTGCGGCGTCATGGTGAGCTGCTGGCCGAGCTTTAACTGCAACGCTTGTTTCATCGGCGTCCGACAACGTAATCCAACTCGTTGCCTGCAGTGTAGACCCGCCAGCGCGACGCTGGCAATGGTTGGCGCGGAAATTGCTTCGCTCTGTTGGGGGCGAGCACCGGCCGTCGACAGTGCGATCTGTCAGAGGCGGAAAGTCTCTCCGAGATAGACCTTGCGTACCTGGGCGTTGTCGAGGACGTCCCGGGGGCTGCCGGAGGCAATGATCTCGCCTTCGCCGACGATATAGGCGACTTCGCAGATGTCCAGCGTTTCGCGTACGTTGTGATCGGTAATCAGCACGCCGATGCCGCGCTCCTGCAGGTGGCGGATAATCTGCTTGATGTCAGATACCGATATCGGATCAACGCCTGCGAAGGGCTCGTCGAGGAGAATGAAAGCCGGCTCGGTAGCGAGCGCTCTGGCAATCTCAACCCGGCGCCGCTCGCCGCCGGAAAGCGCCTGCCCGGGGCTGTCGCGAAGGTGTGAAACGTGGAATTCCGCCAGCAGCTCGTCGCAGCGCTGATGGCGCTGTGTACGGCTCAGGTCGCGCCGGGTCTCCAGGATGGCCAGGAGGTTATCGCGCACGCTCAGACGCCGGAATATTGATGCTTCCTGAGGTAGATAGCCGATGCCGCGACGGGCGCGCTGGTGCATGGGAAGATGAATGATGTCTTCGCCGTTGATCGTAATGTGCCCCTGATCGGCGCGGATGATGCCGACGATCATATAGAAACAGGTGGTTTTGCCGGCACCGTTCGGTCCCAGCAGGCCGACCACCTGCGCGCTCTGGACTTCCAGTGAGACGTCGCGCACCACTGGCAGGCCGCGAAACGCCTTGGCCAGGTTACTCGCTTTCAGTACTGCCACGTGCGTTCTCGCTGTCGATGCGCTCCGCGGGAATAACTACCTGCACACGGCTGCCGCTGTCACCTTGCGTGTCGGCACGCACGATCTGCTCGGGAATCAGATAGTCGATGCTATCACCGTTGACCACTGCTCCATCCTGCTCCACACGCGCCGCATCGCGGAGCTGAATTCGCTCCGCGTCTACCTTATAGATGATGCGCAGCGCCTGGGCCTGCATTGGCGGCTCCCCCGGATTCTGCTGTTGTTGCATGCGTGATGGCTGTCCCAGGGCCACGACCCGGTCTGCGGACCGGGTCTTGTGGTAAATGGTGATCTTGTCAGCCTCGATGACCAGCGAGCCCTGCGTGAGCCGCACGTCGCCACTGTAAACCGTATAGCCGCGGATATCGTCGCGCAGCGCGCGATCCGCAATCACCTCGATCGGCTGATCGCGGTCGCTTTCAAGGCCAAAAGCCACGCTGCTGCACAGCACCAGAAGCAGGCTCAGTGCGGTGTGCCGGGACCGGCGCAGGGTCACAGGAAGGACTTCTCGATGGAGGCCCACTCGCCACGGGCCACAAGCAGGGACTCGCAGGCCTCGCGCACCGCGCCCTCGCCACCACCGTGACGGCTCTGCCACTGCGCTGCCTCTGCCGCTGCGACACAGGCGCCGGCTACTGTCAGCCCGCAACCGGCGGCGCGAATGGCGGCCACATCCGGCAGGTCATCCCCCATGTAGGCGCAGTCCTGCAGGGCCAGGCCGAGTTCCCTGCAGAGTTCCTCCAGCGCCCCATGCTTGTCTTCCCGACCCTGTATCACGTGCTCGATACCGAGTTCCTGTGCCCGGCGTCGCACGCTGTCGGCCTGGCGCCCGGTGATGATGGCAACGTCGATTGCCGCGCGCTGCAGCAGCTTTATGCCCAGCCCGTCCCGGATGTTGAACGCCTTGAGTTCTTCACCATCGTTGCCATACAGGAGGCGGCCATCGGTCAGCACGCCGTCGACATCGAGCACCAGCAGGCGCACACGCCTGGCGAGGACAGTGTCAATCGGGTTTTCCGCCACCTCAGGCGATACCGGCATGCAGCAGCCCCAGCAGGTGGACGACGCCGGCAATTCCGCCCTCGTCGTCGAGCACGACGAGGGCGCTGACCCGGTTGTCGTCCATGATGCGCATCGCCTCTGCGGCCAGCGTGCCAGTCTTTGTTGTGAGGGCGTGACGCGTCATGATGTCGCCGATGGCCGTGGTATTGATGTCGATGCGTGCGTCCAGTGCGCGGCGCAGGTCACCATCGGTGAATACGCCGGCGAAGGTGTCTCCAGCCAGCACCGTGGTCATGCCCAGCCCCTTGTTGCTGATTTCCAGCAGCGCGCTGGCGAGGGGTGTTTCGACAGTGACTCGCGGCACATCGTTCCCACAGCGCATGACGTCTTCGACCTTGAGCAGCAGCTTTTTTCCCAGTGCGCCCCCGGGGTGGGAGAAAGCGAAGTCTTCCGCGGTGAAACCGCGGGCTTCCAGCAGGGCAATGGCCAGGGCGTCGCCGAGGACCAGCGCGGTTGTGGTGCTGGAAGTGGGGGCCAGATCCAGCGGACAGGCCTCGGTGGCGACGCCGGAATCGATGTGCGCGTCCGCAGCTCTGGCGAGCGTCGATTCCGCGTTGCCGGTCATGCTGACCAGCGGCACACCCAGCCGTTTGAGGAGCGGGATGAGCATCACCAGCTCGCCCGTCGTGCCGCTGTTGGACAGGGCGAGCACGCTGTCCTGTGCCGTAACCATGCCCATATCGCCATGACCCGCCTCGCCGGGGTGTACGAAAAATGACGGTGTTCCGGTGCTGGCAAGTGTTGCGGCGATCTTGGTGGCGACGTGCCCGGACTTGCCCATACCGGTCACGATAACCCGTCCTTCCGTGCGCAGGAAAAGGTTGCAGGCGTGGGTGAAGTCGTCACCGATCCGGTGCTCCAAAGCCGCAACGGCCGCGGCTTCCATGCGAATGGTGCGGCGGGCGGAAGCGGTGAAAGAGACAAGCGGAGCCGACATGCGATGCACAGGCCTAGACGGTCAGGAAAAGCAAGTAATAGTACACGCCGTACAGACCGGTTAACAATACGCCGACACCGCGGCCGACGTAGGCGCAGCCATCAACGGCGGCGCGACGTCGATGGCCGGCGTAGATGGCAATGGCCAGCAGGAGCGTGGCAGCAGCCATTACCGGGTAGTCGCGGTAAAGCACGTAGTCGGATATTTCCATCGGGGCGAGCAGGCCCGGTACCGGCATGACGGCAAGCAGGTTGAACAGGTTCGAACCGATGATATTGCCGATTGCGATGTCGGTGTGACGCTTCAGGGCGCTGGCAAGGGTCGCGGCCAACTCCGGCAGACTGGTGCCCACCGCCACGACGGTAAGCCCGATCACGAGTTCCGAGACGCCGATCTGCGCCGCGATATCGCTTGCCCCCCAGACC
>JBHEPQ010000259.1:0-5694 GCA_046260215.1 Chromatocurvus sp. | reverse complement strand
CGACAAACAGCTGGAGACCATCACCGAGCTGACCGGCAAGGCGACGGACACCGCGAAAGTCGAGCAGCGCAACCGCGAACTGCACAACCGCTGCGAGAAGCTGCTGGCAGAGATGGCCGAGGTGAAGCAGCGCACGAAGACGCTACAGAAAGACCTGGCGGCGGTGCGGGAAGAGAACAAGACGCTGACCCAGTTCGATCCGGTGCGCATGAAGAAAAACCTGGATGCGGGTAAGAAGAAGCTGGCTGAGAAGACCAAAGAATCCGACGCGCTGCAAAAAACACTGAGTGAGACAAGAAAAGAGAACGCGGAACTGCAGCGCAAGCTGGCGGAATGGGAAGCCAAGGAAGCCAAGGCTACTGAGGCGACTTCGGAAGACACGGAAAATGTCGACGCCAAGGAAGAATCGGCCGCAGCGTGAGCGGTGGCTGGAAAGGGGCAGCTGGAAACTGGCGGCAGCGCGATGCCTGAAATCGTAAAGAATCGGCTTCTGTTTCACTCCCGGCGACTCAGCATTTACCTCGTACGTTACTCGCCAGGCCACAGCATCGCGTCCCACGTGGACATGGTCTCAGAGGGGCGGCTTTACAAACTCAACTGGGTATTGAAAAAGCCCCGAAGCGGCGGTGAGTTCAGCTGCGATAGCACGATTTTTAACTTATCGGGTCGGCTCATCCTGTTCCGCCCAGACCTTTATCCGCATCAGGTCTCGAGGATCGAAGCAGGTAACCGCTGGCTACTCAGTTTTGCATTCAGCAGAGCTTAATTGCACCCACTGTCGAATAGCGCGCCTGATCCGTTACCGGCTTTCACTATTCAGAAGAATTTCCCCGATGTTTTTGCTGCAGCGTTCACTATGCGTCATTATTCTCACCCTGAGCCCGGGCGCACTCGCGTCGGCTCCCTCTACGAACGAGGCACCGCAGGTGGCCGAAACATTCAACAACGCTGCTGTTTTCAGCACAGACCGGTACGAGGCGAAGGAACCGGGAGCCACCAAGTGGCTGTCGGCTGAGAATGCCTACACGGCGGTTGAGCCCGTCCCGGGCTACGAGGCATCAGCAACCGCGAATGCCAGCGACGGCAATGACACAACGCCGCCCGAGGAGATCGTTGCCTACGATCTCGACACGCTCGAGCGCCGCGTGCTGGTCAGCGCAACGCAACTCACGCCCCAGGGGCGGGATGCCCCGCTGGTCGTAGACGACTACGCCTGGTCAGACGATAGACGCCGGCTGCTGATCTATACCAACAGCAGACAGGTGTGGCGGGTGAAAAGCCGCGGCGACTACTGGGTGCTGAACGTGGAGAGCGGCGATCTCAGGCAGCTTGGCGGCCCGGATGCGGAACCATCGTCCCTGCAGTTCGCGAAATTTTCGCCCGATAGCCGGGCCGTCGCCTACGTCCGTGACGCCAACATCTATCTTGAATCAATGGATGGCGACATCAAGCAGCTGACCGGACGCGAATCGGATGCCATTATCAACGGCATCATGAGCTGGGCTTACGAGGAAGAGTTCAGCATTCGCGATGGGTTTCGCTGGAGCCCGGGTGGCACGCGTATCGCTTTCTGGCAGTTCGATACCAGCGGCGTGCGGGATTTCCTGATCATCGACAACACGTCCGGGCTGTACCCGACCATTACGCGCATCCCCTACCCGAAAGTGGGTGAAACCGTCTCCGCCGCCCGCATCGGCATCGTAGCGATCGACGGTGGTGACCCCGTCTGGGTGGAACCACCGGGTGACCCGCGCCAGCACTATATTCCTCGCATGCAGTGGGCGGGCGTGAGCGACGCGCTGCTGCTGCAGCAGGTCAACCGGCGCCAGAACCGCAATCAGTTCTTTTACGCCGATGCGGATAGCGGGGCGCTGACCCCGGTGCTGGTCGACGAGGAAGCGACACACCTGGACGCTTTTCATGATGTCGAATGGCTGCAGGATGGTACATTTTTCACGCTCATCAGCGAACGCAACGGCTGGCGTCATGTCTATCGGGCTTCCCGCGACGGCAGTGCGTTGCTCGACCTGACACCCGGTGAATTCGACATCGCCGAGCTGGTCGCCGTTAACGAGGCGAACAATGCGCTGTATTTTACGGCGTCGCCCGATGACATGGCATCCCGTTATCTGTTCCGGGCATCGCTCGACGGCTCGGCAGAGGCCCGCCGCATCACACCACAGGCCTTTATCGGCAATAACGCGTACGACATTGCCGATGACGGCAAACATGCCATTCACACCCATTCCCGCCTGCTGCAGCCACCGCAGTATCGTCTCGTTTCGCTACCCGATCATGCCGAGCGCCGCATGCTGGAGGATAATGCGGCGCTGCTGGAGCGGCTGTCCGCCCTGCAGGCCGATGATCCAGAGTTTTTCACCGTCGCCGCGCGCGACGGCCTCGCCATGGACGGATTCATGCTGCACCCGCCGCAATTCGACAGTAGCCGATCGTACCCGCTTCTGGTGTATGTTTACGGTGAGCCCGCCGGCCAGACCGTTCGCGACCGCTGGATCGGGGATCGCAATCTCTGGCATCTGCTCATGACCCGGCGTGGCTACGTCGTGGCCTCCATCGACAATCGGGGCACGCCCGCACTCAAGGGACGGGACTGGCGCAAGTCGGTTTACGGCGGCATTGGCATACTGGCCTCCCGCGACCAGTATGACGGCCTGCAGGCGCTGCTGGCCCGGCACGACTATCTCGATCCCCACCGCGTTGGTATCTGGGGCCACTCGGGCGGCGGCTCGATGACGCTCAACATGCTGTTCCGCTACCCCGAGGCCTACCGCGTGGGCATTTCCCGGGCGCCGGTGAGCGATCAGCGGCTTTACGACGCGATCTACCAGGAGCGGTATTCGGGACTGCTCGAAGAACATGCGGAGGGCTATGAACAAGGCTCGCCGATCACCCACGCGGCCGGGCTGCAGGGGAAGCTGCTGCTGATTCATGGCACCGGTGATGACAATGTGCACTACCAGAGCAGCGAGCGCCTGATTGACGAGCTCGTGCGGCTGAATAAGCCCTTCGACTTCGTTGCCTACCCGAACCGCCGACATGCGCTGGAGCACGGGGATGGCACCGAGCTGCATCTGTATTCCACGATGACCCGGTACCTTGAGGAGCATCTGAAACAGGCCGTTAATCGCCCTCGTTGACGACCGCGAGAGTCGCGGACCGGGTCAGTGGCGATGCCGGTGATGGCGCGCTCCACTGACAATTTGCGCGAAATACATCCCTGATGATCGTTCCCAGATCATTGTAGGCGCGCCTGTTACGAGCCTCCCGCAGGGCGTCCAGCCGGCTGACTGCGTCACCCTGTTCCCAGGTGACCATACCCGTGAGCAGGACAAACGCTTTCTGGGTGAGCACCGCCCCCTCTATACCGATATCCCGCGGCTCGACGCTGCGGAATGTCAGGAGATCGTGATCAGACAGCCAGACTAGCGTTTCAAAACAGGCTCGCGACTTCCGGTCGGGCAAGCCCGTCATGTCCCACTGTATCGGGCCAATCAGATCTTCAACGAGCAGCAGGTGACGCACCGGAAATGCCGCGTAGAGCTCACACAACACCTCCGCCGTCACATAATAAAAGTCGTCAATGTTTGCGGAGGTCATGACTACCGGGCGATTGCTTATATGCGGACATGATCGCAGTATAAGAGAATGCGCCGCGACGGCATAGTTGATACTTTTTGTTAGTTGATACTGTTTGACTGCCATGCGGCGTCGCTGGGACCATAAGCATTGAGACCGCAAACCAACGGCACCAGAGAGGGCAACATGACGGACAGACTGACGACGACTTCCTCAATTCCTGCGCTGGACCCGGACCGGGTAGGCTTAATCGAAGAGGTCGGCGCGCGCATCCAGCCGCTTGAGCCCATCGGCGCGGCCGTGAGCGGTATGGACCTGCGGTCGGAACGGCCACCGGAACCCGTCATTCAGGCGCTGGAAAGCGAGATGGCAAACAGGGGCTTTCTTGTCTTCAAGGACCAGCACGCATTATCCGCCGATGAGCTGGTGCAGGCGTGTGTCTGGTGGGGCGGGCGAAAAATGCTGTCCACGCACGGGGTTCATCCCTCGACGCCCGACGGCAACAGACACATTTTCAGGCTCTCGAATGAACGGCAACACGGCATCCTGGGTGTCGGCCCGCTGTTTCACAACGATGGCGCGTTCTGCGAAGCCCCCTTCTCGCACGTGGCTTATCACATGCTGCAGGCGCCGGAGAACGGCGGCGGAACGATCTTCGCCCACCTCGGCGGCGCCTTCGACTCTCTGCCCGCAGAGACGCAGGCGTACTGGAGTCGGTTGACCTCCGTCAATTCGACCACAGGCGTTGTGCATCCCCTGGTTCATCATCACCCGATATCCGGACGAGCAAGCGTCTGGCTGCACCTGGGCATGACCGGGGCGGTGATCGAGAAATCCCCGAATGAAGAGGCCTTCCGGTTGCTGGACGAGGCGGAATTACAGCAGCTCTGTCGCGAGTATGATGCTCTTCTCAACCGCGGAATCGCGGAGGGCTTCACGCTTCCCTATGAGTACGAATCCGGCGACTGCGTTTTTATCGATAATTACGCAGTTGCCCACCGCGCCGCGCCCGAGGCTCACAAGCCGGCCTCGAGCCAGGGGCTCAGAATCATGCATCGAGCAACGGTCATGGCACCCTTCGACCGCTTTGCCCCGGATTTCGGGCTGCCGCAATACCTCGATATACAGGGCCCCAGTCCTTTCGGGCCCGGCGTCTGGAAGGCGGGTGGCATTGGTTTCCGTTGGGACGACAGCGCCCCGATGCAGAACTGAGCAGCGTGGGTGCAGCTGCAGCGCCGTGCCCGCCGGCAAACAACAGCGGCTCACTCCCCGAAATAAAAATTCTCATCCAGCGTTTTCAGCCAGGACGGATGGAAAACGGCCAGCGCCGCCACGCACATGCCGTTGACAAAGGCCTCCGAGAACATGATGAGAAAGAGCACGGGAAATACCTCGAGCGCGCGCGCGGTCCACGCACCCAGCCCAACGGCGCTGAAAAGCGCCAGCGCCAGGATCGCATCGACGAGCACAACAATCGCACCGCCGGCGAAACCGGCACCGAAAATAAACACAAACGGGTTGCGCAGCTCGGATCTGTACAGCAGGCGACCAACGCACCAGCTGACGGCAGCCGGCAGTCCGACCGTAAATACCCATGCCGGCGGGAACCCGATAAATGATGCGTTTGTGACGAGTAGAGCGGTGGCCAGCACTACCGTTCCCGCCAGGGTTGCCAGACTCCAGCCGAGCAGCAGCGTCAGCGTGGTCATGCCCAGCAGGTGAAAGACCAGCCCATCGATACCGCGCACGTTCATCAGCCACAGCAGCAGACACGCCACAGCCCCGCCCGCCACCAGATGCACGCGCATGGGGGACTCTCTCAGCGCTGCCCAGGGCGCATACCAGACTGCGCAGGCGAGCCAGGGCAGGATCGCCAGTGCAACTGCCGTGGGCAGCCATGACGGCAATAACGCGGGATCAATATACAAGGCGGCTGCCCTCCATCCGCTGTGGTGCGTTGTGGCCGGCGGCAGTCACTCCGGCGGTCGCTCCGGAAGCCGCAATATGCGCCCGCACGCCGACAAAGCCGCAGGCCGGTCGACCCGCTGCGCTATCCGCCGCTGACGGTCGCAGCCGGAACGCCTCCTTGTCGCCGGG
>JBHEPQ010000225.1:0-4721 GCA_046260215.1 Chromatocurvus sp. | reverse complement strand
CGGTCGAAGGTGGGCATGCCATCAAGCAGCAACAGCGTATCGCGGTCGGTGCCGCCATCGATGCGGATCGTGAATTCGCCCTCGTCCGGTGAATAGCCAATGTTGGCACCGCGGATCAGTCCGGCGGCCAGTTCGCCGAAGTTGGTAAAGCCGCCGGTGGCGATTTTCTCGGCATCTATGAACTGTACCTGAGTGCCGTAGCGGGTAAAGTCGATCGCCACATCCGAGATCTGGTCAGTGACGCGGCGTCCCTCGACAATCACTTCTTCCATACTATTGCTGCGGGCGTTTGCGGGCTTTTCTTCGGACTGGCCGAGCGACGTCATTGACGCGCAGGCACAGGCGATGCCAAGAAATAGCGGTGTATGCTGGAATATGCGATGCGCGCGAAAATTACTGTTCTGGTACAAGTCAACCCCTCCTTTTAGCTTGTATGCTGCGTCACCCACAATCACGAGATGGCGCTGCAGATTTCTTGTGGTTGCGAAGACCGGAGAGAATCACTCCCGTCTGGGAACACAAGCTAGATGAGGAATGTTACGTTTATGTGCGTTTACCGTTACGTTTTAGTGACACCTTTGCGTCTTAAGTTTCACAGGGTTATTACGTGAGCGCTCGCAATGTGACCGAGACAACCACGTTACAGGCTGACTCAGGCCGTCAGGGGTTTCGTATGCGCGCTGTCAAGATACTCATCCAGCGACACGATCAGACCGTCCTCAATTTTAATAATGGCACAGGCGGGCATTGCGAAGTCCTCGCCGTTTGCAAGCGTGCCACGCACAACATGCTCCTGATAAAACCCATCGGGAATCGCTTCCCGACGCTTGATGTCATAGTGCAGGTTGCTGATCTTTTTATGCATCCACTGCAGGGATTTCAGGTTTTCCTCCAGCGGCTGGTAACGCTGATCGAAGTTATGCCAGATACGCGCGTCGGGCTTGTACAGGCTGCGCGTTGCATCGACGTCACAGGCTTCAAGACAGGCCATCAGGCGCTCACCTATCTGCAGATAATTGTCGCGGTTTTCCATATCAGGCTTTGCTCATGAGACATTCGCCAGAAAGGGTAGCACAGCGCCCGATATATCAGGCACGATCCGGATAGTAGTAGACAGAGGTCGCGGAGCGGGCAAGTGCAGGAGCGACCAAAAGAGCACGAGCGACGTGCCGCGAGCTCGGGAGCTGATACCATGGGAAACGACTTAGCCATGCAGGAGCTGCGCATGCACAACCTCACCCTAGTTCCACGCATCACGCCGTGGCTGCTTGCGCTGCTGCTAGCGGGCAGCGCCCTGCCTGCGCAGGCCGACTTATTTGGCAGAGCGCCCAGGGTTGCGTCCGTCTCCACGCAGGAAGTGCAGGCGCTCATGGCCGCTGGCACAGAAAGCAAAGACGTTGTGCTTGTGGATGTTCGTTCGCCAGAAGAAATCGCCGTCTCGATCATTCCCGGCGCCATCAGCGTTAGCGAGTTCGAAGCCAACTTTCAGCAGTACCGTGCAGCCGAAGTCATCACTTACTGCACCGTGGGTGTGCGCAGCGCGTACTACGCGGACAAACTGATCGATGCAGGCGTTCGGGCGCGCAATTACGAGGGCAGCATCCTGGACTGGGTAGGCGCCGGACTGCCGGTGGTCACGTCCGCGGGCGAGGCAACCCGGCGTGTTCATGTTTACAGCAGGCGCTACAGCGTGCCGCCGCCTTATAAGGCAGTGACGGGCATGAAATAAAAGTGCTCGAACGCGTCCCACTGATCGACGGTCACCACGCCCTCCCGGGGCGGTACCGCCGGCGCGTCGATCACACATTCAGTGGCGTCTGCGGCGACTATGACGGTATTCGTTCGTTGCCGACAGGGCTTGAGGACGTATCTGCAACGAGGCCCCCACCCCGCAGCAGAGTCATAACCATGGCAGCTATTTTTCACATTCGCAGGGAAGACAGCATGACCCACCCCGTCGTTCGCACCGAGACCGCCGGTGCCGTCTGCACCATCATTCTGGACCGTCCCGAGCGGCGTAATGCGGTGGATCGGCAGACCGCGGATGCGCTGCGCTGCGCCTTCGAGGACTTCGAGGCCGACGAATCACTGAGTGTCGCGGTACTCTGGGGAGACGGTGGTGTCTTTTGCGCGGGCGCAGATCTGTCGGCCATGGCAGATCCCGAAACGCGCAACACCGTCACCGTCGATGGCAGCGGCCCCGGTCCCATGGGCCCGACCCGGCTGCAGCTTCGCAAGCCCATGATCGCTGCGATAGCCGGACATGCGGTAGCCGGTGGTCTGGAACTGGCGCTGATGTGTGACCTGCGCGTGGCTGAAAAATCGGCGATCTTCGGTGTGTTCTGCCGGCGCTGGGGCGTCCCCCTGATAGACGGCGGAACAGTGCGACTGCCGCGTCTGGTCGGCCAGGGCCGTGCCATGGACATGATCCTGACCGGCAGAGCGGTGGATGCGCACGAAGCCCTGCGCATCGGCCTCGCGGACCGCGTGGTGCCGGACGGCGGCAGCCGCGACGCTGCCGAAGCGCTGGCGGCGGAGATCGCGGCGTTCCCACAGCGTTGCCTGCGCGCAGACCGTGAATCCGCCATTACCCAGTGGAGTCTTGAACTGGACGACGCGCTGGCGGCGGAAGGGCGCCGCGGTTATCCGGTTGTTTTTGCCGAGGCCATCGACGGTGCCAGCCGCTTCGCCAGCGGCGCGGGCCGCCACGGACGCTTCGAGGACTGACGCAGGCGCCGCTCCCGGCAACGCGGTTCCGGGCCGGCTGAAGCCAGCGGGCGCCGCCGTTCAGAACTTCAGATCGTACTGCGCCGGTGGTTCGTCCATGCGGGCAAACGCCGCCCGCGTACCGGTATCGGCTGCGGTCGGTTTCCACGCCGGGACCTCGGGCGTGACCTCCAGGGCAGACAGTGCCAGACCGAGCAGACGCACCCCCCGGTCGAGGGGCAGAAGCCGCGCCAGCAGACCCTCCGCGCTGCGCGCGAGCGCATCCCGGCTGGCGATAGGCAGCGTGGGCGTATGCGCACGGGTAATCTGCTGGAAATCGGCGAATTTAACTTTCAGCGTGAGTGTGCTGCCGCTGGCCCGCTGGCGCTCAATGCGCGGCCAGACGATATCGACGATCTGCGCCAGCGCGGCCCTCAGTGCCTCATCACCGACCAGATCACTTTGCCAGGTGCGCTCGGCACCGATGGACTTGCGCTCCCGGTGCGGGCGCACGGGCCGATCGTCCTCGCCGCGACTGGCGCGGTACAGATAGAGTGCCTGCTTGCCGAAATGCTGCTGCAGGAACGCCAGGGAACAGTCACGAATATCGGCTCCCACGTGCATACCCAGCGCTGCCATGCGCGCCGCCGTCTTGGGGCCGACGCCGTGGAAGCGTCGCGCCGGCAGCGTGGCGACAAAAGCGGGCCCGTCCCCGGGCAGCACCACGAACAGGCCATCGGGTTTGTTCTGATCAGATGCCACCTTGGCCAGAAACTTGTTGTAGCTGACGCCGGCGCTGGCGGTGAGCCCCGTCTCCGAGAGGATTTCCGCGCGGATTCGCTGCGCCACGCGAATCGCGCTGCCGATGCCCTGGCGGTCCCGGGTAACGTCAAGATAGGCCTCATCCAGCGACAGCGGCTCTATCGCCGAGCTGTGCCGCTCGAACACCCCATGTACCTGTCGCGATATTTCCCGATAGCGCTCGAAACGCGGCTTGACGAATACCAGCTGCGGGCAGCGTCTTTTTGCGGTGACCGATGGCATCGCCGAGCGCACCCCGAACACGCGCGCCTCATAACTCGCCGCCGCCACCACCCCGCGCTGCGCAGAACCACCCACGGCAACCGGTCGGCCGCGCAGGCCGGGATTGTCGCACTGCTCCACGCTGGCGTAGAACGCGTCCATATCGATGTGGAGTATCTTGCGGTCGGGCGGCGACGTGTCCTGCATGCCGGGGATAGTAGGCAGACACGGGACCGCGGGCAAGCCCCGCGTGCCGCCGGGCACTCAGTCGTCACAACGCCTCACGAAGCCCTCACCATTGTGGGGTGCCAGCTAGAAGGCCAGATAGACTACGGTTGGAGACGCCATGTAATTTCGTTACGGTTTTTATTCATTCAAGTTACGGAGGATTTGTGACAACAGCGAATTTCACAGTGCCGGGCATGGAAAAAACCACAGCAAACGAAGCAATCGGCATCCTGGATAATCGTATGGTTGCCCTGATTGATCTTGCGCTGACACTCAAGCACGTACACTGGAACGTGGTCGGCCCCAACTTCATTGCCGTCCACGAAATGCTGGATCCGCAGGTCGACTCCGTTCGCGCAATGGTCGATGCCACGGCGGAGCGCATTGCCACGCTTGGCGGCGAGCCGGTGGGTACGCCCGCGTCCCTCGTGGAGCGTCGCAGCTGGACCGACTATTCCCTGGGCCGGGCCCTTGCCACGGAACACCTTGCCGCGCTGGATGTGGTGTACGACGGCGTCAACGGGGACCACCGCAAGGCCATTGCGCGTCTCGGTGAGATCGATCCGGTATCGGAGGACCTGCTCCTTGGCCACTCCGCAGACCTTGAGCTTTTCCAATGGTTTGTCCGCGCCCACCTTGAATCGTCAGCGGGCAACCTTGCCTCGGCAGACGCGACTTCCGAGAAAGAGGCGGCCGAAGCGGCACGCAAGGCGGGTTAACGCGATAGCCTGCAACGGGCGGCGTCTTCCTGCAGGCGTCGCCGC
>JBHEPQ010000211.1:0-16229 GCA_046260215.1 Chromatocurvus sp. | reverse complement strand
GTCCTTGGCGCTGTTGATGCGCAGGCCGGAGGACAACCGCTCCAGGGCGGTGCCCACGTCATTCTGTGAGCTGTTCAGGTTGCCCTGGGCCGTCAGCGAGGGAATATTGGTATTGATGATCTGGGGCATGGTCTTTTCCTTCCTGTGTCGCGCTGGCGGTCAGTGCCCGATCCAGCTTAAGTCACCGTTGATGCTCCGTGATGGAGAGCCAGCCTGCTCTCTCCGCCTTCACATCGGTTAGCGACCGTCCTTGCCGGAACTTTAGCGGCCAATCAGGAAAATGTGAGGGGAGTGTGACGCGTTTATCAGACGCGGGCCGGGCGCGAGGTCCAGACCGCACGCTGATTACTGCGTCTTGACCCCAAAGAGCTGACTACAAGAAGCTGACTACAAGAAGCTGACTACTAAAAGTTGACTACAGAAAGTTGACTATAGAAAGTTGAACAGGGTCAGGCCCTGGGTGCGCACATAGGTCTGCTGCGCCGCTTCGAGGGCGACCAGCTGGAGGTTGAGGCGGCTGATGGCCTCGGCGTAATCAAGGTCCTGGATGTCGGACAGGGTTTCCTGCAGCTGCAGGGTGAAATCCTCGTTGATGCCGAGCTGGCTCTCGACGCGGCTCAGGCGCACGCCGACATCCGCGCGCTTTTCCAGCGCCACGCCGAGTGCCTGGTCGATGTTGCGCAGGCCGTTGGCCATGGCGTTGTTCACCGCGGCGACTTCCGCGGGGGCATCACCCGCCCCTCGCAGGCTGGTAGCGATGGACTGCAGGGTGGTGAACATGTCCTGGTTGGGCGACGCCGGAATGTTGAAGCTGTCACCCACCACCGGCTCGCCCTCGAAAACCACCTCGGCGCCGTTGAAAGCAATCACCTCACCCGACTCGTAGTTGCCCGCCGCGACCACCGCCGCGCTGCTGTCGACCACCTCGTAGGTAATCGGGTCGCCGGGGGCGGCCTGCAGGAAGTTGATGCTGTAGTCGTCCCGCTGGTAGCTGCTGTCTGCGCCGGTATCACGCACTGTGGTAGTTCCGGCGTTGGCGTCATCCGCCTCGATGGCGAAGCGTCCGTTGCCCGCGGGTACATCTAGGAACACCGCATTGCCGGGGTCGCGCACCGCTACCGGGGTAGTGCCGGAAATCTGCAGGGAGCGCTGGCCGTCGTCGCCGCTGTACACCACATCACCGCCGCTGCGGGAGAACGGCTGCTCGCCCGCCTGATAACCCGCAAAAATGTACTCGCCGGTGGAATCCTGGGCATTCGCCAGAGTCACGAGCTCTTCCAGCCGGGCGTCTACCTCCACGGCGATGGAGCGCCGGGATTCCGTGCTCTGGCTGGCGTTGTTGGCGGTAACGGCCAGCTCGCGCACGCGCTGCAGTACGTTGGCGACATCCGCCAGCACCGTTTCCTCAAAGGCAAGCTGGGATTCGGCGAAATCGCCGTTGCGCTCGTATTGTTCGACCCGCTGTACATCCTCTGTAATGTCGAGGATGCGCACCGCTGCGATGGGGTCGTCCGCCGGAGTGGATACCCTGCGGCCGGTGGCGAGCTGCTGCTGGGTCTGCTGCACATCGGCCTGGCGGGTGAGGATATTGTCGATCCCCTGCTGGAATATCTGGGCAGTCGATAGGCGCATATCCGTCTCCCGGGCTTAGCGTCGCGTCGCCGCGAGCAGGGTCTGGAACAGGGTGTCGGACACCGAAATGACCTGCGCTGCCGCCTGGTAGGCCTGCTGGTAGCGGATCAGGTTCGCGGCCTCCTCGTCCAGGTTGACACCCTGGGCGCTGTCGCGGGCGCTGACCGCCTGATTCAGCAGTACAGCCTCGGTCTCCGCTGCCGAGCTGGCGCGACGCGTCTCTACCGCGACGTTCGCCACCAGCCCCGAATAGGTGTCCTGATAGCTGGCGGTGCCACCGTTGAGGGTGGTCGCGGTCTGCAGCGAGGCCATGGCCAGCGCATTGCGATTGTCCCCGGTGCCGTCTACGTTGTTCTCCAGCGTGAAGCTGTCGCCCGCCTGCGGCGTTCCCCCGAGGGTGAAGCCAAAGCCGCCCAGCGTGGCGTCGATGCCGTTACCGTCAGTAGCAGGGTCAAAGGCGATCGGCCCACCGGCGATTCCTGTCACATCGTAGCCGGGCACGCCGGCGCCGAGAGCATCGGGGTTGAAGGTCAACGTGACCGGCGTCGCCAGCGGCAGCGTGGCCGGGTCATCGATCTGAATGTTACTGAGCTGTGCCGAGCCGCCATTGCCGGCGGACGCCGCGCTGCGCAGCGGGTTGGCCGCGGCGATTTCACCCGGCGCGTTGATCACCACGTCGAACAGGCTCGCACCCTGGGCCACCGGCTGAATCTGGAAATTGTCCCCGGCTGCCGGGGTACCGCTCACGGTCAGCTCGACCCCGTCCACATTGAAGGTGGGGCCGGCACCGGTCTGGGTGGCACCGGTGATGGTGTTGCGCAGCGTGTACTGGGCACCGTCGAAGGACAGGCGGTACTCGTCGCCGGTGAGACCACCGGGGTCGTCAATGGCGACAGCGACGCTGGCGCTGCCCGTGTTGGCCGAGGAGGCAACCACCGTCGCCTCCAGTGGCTGAAAAAAGTCGCCGCCGGGCTGGCCGTTGATATCCACGCCCTTGCGATGCTGTTCGTTGAAGGTAAACGCCACCCCGCTGGCGAGCAGGCCCAGGTCGCGCCGGGCGCCATCCAGCACGGACTCGCGAAAATCAATCGCCGCCCCCAGCTCACCGCCGCTGATAAAGCGGCTGATATCGGTCTGCGATCCACCCCCGGCAACGGTGACCGTGGTGCGGGTCACATCCAGTGGATCGCGACCCGTTTGCAGCGAGTCGGCGTCGAAGCCGATTACCAGGGGCTGGCCGTTGCCGATCAGCACGTTGATCGCGCCATCGTCCTGGGTCACGGTGGTGACGCCCACGCGCTCGGCAATGCGGTTGATCGCCTGGTCCCGGGCGTCCAGCAGGTCATTCGGCGGCTGTCCGCCGGAGCGCGCGGTTGCCGAGACAATCTGGTCGTTGAGAGAGGCCACGCTCTGCGCCAGGGAGTTGATATCGCGCACGGCACCCTCGATGCGCAGATTGACCTCGGTGTTGATGTCCCGGAATCGGTCCTCGAGGTTCCCGAAGCGATCCGCCAGCACCTGGGCCTCGCCGATCATCACCCGCCGCTCCGGCAGCGACGCCGGGTTGTTGGCGACATTCTGCACCGAGCCAAAGAAGCCCTCCAGCGCCGGACCGAGGCCCGCAGCGGGATCCGCCAGCAGGCCATCCATGCGCGAAGCGAGGTCGCGAAAGGTGTCAAGGCCGGTGCTGGCTGAGGTGCGCGCACGCACGTCCTGGGTCAGGAACGCGTCGAAATCCCGGGTGATAGCCGCGGTGGTGACGCCGTTGCCGATAAAGCTGTCGCCGAAACGCTGCGCCGGCAGCGTCGCAAACTCCACGCGCTGACGACTGAAACCCTCTGTATTGACGTTGGCGATGTTGTGGCCCGTGGTGCTGATCGCCCGCTGCAGGGAGAGCAGTGCCGAGGTGCCGATGTTAAGCGAGTCTGCCACAGCTGCCGTTTAATCCTCTGCGCAATCGCGCCTTTATTGATTAAGTGGTTAGCGACAGGTAGACGGATTTCTTTAGCCCGCCGGCTGCCGCATCCGGGGTGCCAAGCTCCTGCAGCAGGCGTCCGGGCTCGACACCGAGCCGGCTGGCGGGCGGCAATGCCAGCCCCGGCGCGGCATCTACGGCGGATGGCTTAGCCCTTTGGCCCGCCGTCTCGCCCGCCGCGCCTTCGTCCGACCCCGCGGCGCTGACTGTGCCACCCTGGAGCTGTCGCACCAGTACATCCGCCAGGCCGATGCCGCCCTGGGCCGACAGATCCACCGCCAGTTGCTGGTCGGCCATGCCGCGGTAGGTCTGCATATCTTTGCTGTTGAACAGGCCACCATCGGGGACGGCTTCGCGCATGGACTTCAGCATCATCTGCAGGAACAGCGACTCGAACTGGGAGGCCACCGTCTCCAGCGCCGCATCCGCATCCTGTCGCGCATCCAGGCGCAGCGCCGCCAGGGCGCCGAAGTCGTTGTACATGGCGGAGGTCTGCACGATACGCCCTAAATGACAATCAGCTGGGCACGCAGGGCACCCGCCTGCTGCAGCGCCTGGAGAATCGCGATCAGATCCCCCGGGGCGGCGCCCACCTGGTTCACCGCGGTCACCAGTTCCTGCAGCGTGACGCCGGTCTCCAGCATGAACATGCGGGCGGTCTCTTCTTCAATGGTGATCTCGGTATCGGGTACCACGACCGTCTCACCCTCGCCGAAGGCGTTCGGCTGGGATACGCCCAGGCTCTCGGACACCATGACCGTGATGTTGCCGTGGGCCACCGCGGCCGTCTCCACCCGGACCTCGCTGCCGATCACGATGGTGCCGCTGCGGGAGTTGACCACCACCTTTGCCGGGGCGAGCGCCGGATCCACCTCCAGGTTTTCCAGAATGGACACGAAGGCGACCTTGTCGCCGGCATCCACCGGGGCCCGCACCTCAATCGATACCGCGTCCAGCGGCTGCGCCGTGTCCGGCCCCATCGCGTCGTTGATGGCGGTTGCCAGGCGCTGGGCGGTCGTGAAGTCCGGCGAGTTCAGGTTCATGACCAGCACCGGGTCTGTGCCGAAGGGGCTCGGCACCCCCCGCTCCACGGTGGCGCCGTTGGGAATGCGACCCGAGCTCTGGACATTGACCGTTACCCGGGAACCATCCGCGCCCTCCGCGCCAAAGCCGCTGACGATCAGCGAGCCCTGGGCCAGGGCATAGGTCTCCCCGTTGGCGGCCTTGAGCGGCGTCATCAGCAGGGCGCCACCGCGCAGGCTTTTGGCATTACCCAGGGACGACACCGTGACATCGATGCTCTGGCCGGGCTTGGCAAACGGCGGCAGTTCGGCGTGCACCATCACCGCCGCCAGGTTGGTGAGCTGGGGATTGACGTCGGCGGGCACGTTGACGCCCAGCTGGGAAAGCATGCTCTTCAGGCTCTGGATGGTGAACGGTGACTGAATGGTCTGGTCACCGCTGCCCTCCAGACCGACCACCAGGCCGTAACCGACCAGCTGATTGGAGCGCACGCCATTGACGCTGGCAATGTCCTTGATGCGCGCTGCCTGGGCCTGGGCCGCAACAAGGCCGGCAAGCAGCAGGCAGGCAATCATGCAGGCAATCGTGCAGACAATGAGGCGCCGTGAATAACGCATAGCGAGCAGACTCCTCAAAACGGGACCAGCGGGCTCATGAAGAACCGCGTCAGCCAACCGGGCCTGTTGGTCTCGTTGGAGATCCCGGTGCCGCCGTAGGAAATGCGCGCATCGGCGACCTGCGTTGAGGGAACACTGTTATTGGGGCTAAGATCCTGCGGACGGATGATGCCGCGCAGGCGGATGTACTCGTCGCCCTGGTTGATCTGTATCCACTTCTCTCCCTGCACCACCAGATTGCCGTTGGGCAGGACCCGGGCCACCTGCACCGCGATGGAGCCCTGCAGGCTGTTGCTCTGGCTGCTCGCCGCCTCGCCGCCGAAGCTGCTGGCGGACTCCATGTTGACACCGAGGTTGTAGTCTCCCGATGTCACCGGCTGTCCGAACACCGTGGGCGGCGTGATATCGACGTTGTTGTTCTTGTCCAGCTCGGTATCGCTGCTCTTGGTGGCGTCGGTGGATTCCACCAGCAGCACGCTGACGATATCGCCCACGCGATGGGCACGCACGTCGCTGAACAGCGAGGTGTAAGTGACTGCATGAAACAGTCCGCCCGTGGTCGGCTCATCCGGCATCAGCGAATAGTCGATCGGCTCGATCGATGAATACGCCGGGTGGCTCTTGTTGTGGATGCCGCCACAGCCCTGCAGCAGGCCGAGGGCGAGAATCAGAACGGGATGAACGTAGCGCATCAGTCACTCACCTACAGGTTGTTCGACACGAACTGCAGCATCTGGTCGGCGGTAGAGATCGCCTTGGAGTTCATTTCGTAGGCGCGCTGCGTCTCGATCATGTTCACCAGCTCTTCCACTACATTGACGTTGGAGCTCTCGACAAAGCCCTGCACCACCGTGCCCAGGCCGTTGATCCCCGGATTACCCGGCTGCGGCGGGCCGCTGGCGCCGGATTCCACGAACAGGTTCTCGCCCCGCGCCTGCAGGCCCGCCGGGTTGATAAAATCGGTGAGCTGGATATTGCCGACCTGCGTTACCGCCGCCGTGCCCGGCACCGAGACGGATACCGTGCCGTCACCGCCAATACTGATGGAGGTGGCATTCTGCGGAATGGTGATCGGCGGCTGCAGCTGGTAACCCGCCGACGTCACCGCAATGCCCTGGTCGTTGACTTGAAAGGAGCCGTCCCGCGTGAACGCCTGGTTGCCATCCGGCAGCAGTACCTCAAAAAAGCCGCGCCCCTGGATCGCGATGTCCAGCGGATTTTCCGTACGCGTGAGGTTGCCCTGGGTAAACAGCTTCTCCGTGGCCACGACGCGCACACCGGTACCCAGCTGCAGGCCCGATGGCAGCAGCGTGTCCTGGGACGACTGGGCGCCGACCTGGCGCACGTTCTGGTAGAGCAGGTCCTCGAAGATCGCCCGGCTGCGCTTGAAGCCGGTGGTCCCGACGTTGGCCAGGTTGTTGGAGATGGTCGACATCTTGGTCTGCTGCGCGTCGAGACCGGTCTTTGAGATCCACAGTGACTGGTTCATGCCTCAGTTTTCCTATTCAAGGCGCATAAGCTGGGCCGACGAGGCGTCGAGCTCCTGCGCGGTATTCATGAGCCGGACGTGGCTCTCGAACTGGCGCGACAGCTCTATCATGCGCACCATCGACTCCACCGGGTTGACGTTACTCCTCTCCAGCGTCCCCGTGGCCAGTCGCACACCGGCATCGGGCACGCTTTCCACGTCATCCGTCACGCGCAAAAGACCATCGGCACCCTTCTCGATCACCTCCCGGGGCGGGTTCAGCAGGCGGATCCGGTCCAGCGCCACCACGGCGTTCGCCTGTTCACCCAGCGGTACGATGGACACCGTACCGTCGGCGCCGATGGTCAGCGAGCTGAAGGGCGGCAGCGCCACCGGCCCGGCGTCGCCAAGCACCGGTTCCCCCGCGCCATTGCGCAACAGGCCGAATTCATCCACCCGCAGGTCGCCGCGGCGCGTCAGCGCCTCGCCGCCGTCGGGAGCCTGCACCGCCATCCAGCCTTCACCGGCAACCGCGATATCCAGCGCGCGCCCGGTAGATTCCAGCGCCCCGGCACGCAGGTCCGAGCCCTGCTCTCGCGCCATGCCGTAAACCCGCGAGTCAAAACCCTCACCCAGCAGGTAGCTGCTCTGGGCCTGCACGAGGTCTGCCTTGAAGCCACCGGTCGAGGCATTGGCCAGGTTATGGCTGTTCGCCGCCTGGGCCAGCATGGCTTCATTGGCGCCAGATGCGGCGATGTATAACAGATGATCCATAGGGGCTTATCCGTCCGGCGATCAGCGCAGGTTGATGACGGTCTGGGTGATCGCGTCTTCCGACTGGATCACCTGGGCGTTGGCCTGGAAGTTGCGCTGCGCCACGATCAGCTCCACCAGTTGCGCGGTGATCTCCACGTTGGACTCCTCGAGTGCGGCCGACTGCACCAGACCGAGACCCGAGGTGCCCGGGGCGGCCAGGTTGGCGGGGCCGGAGGCGAAGGTCTCCACCCAGTTGGTGTCTCCCACCGGCTGCAGGCCGTTGGAGTTGTTGAAATTGGCGAGGGCAATCTGCGCCAACGCCCGCGACTCGCCATTGGTAAAGCGGGCGAAGGCGATACCGGATTCATCGATTTCCAGTCCACGCAGCTGGCCGGCGCTGAAGCCGTCCTGGCTCACCGAGCTGACCGCGAACTCGGCACCGAACTGCGTGGTATCGCTCAGGGAAACCGAGAAATCCTGCACGTCTGCGCCCGTCGGCTGGCCATCCGCATTCAATGGCTGCCAGCCGGTGACGTTGACATCAACCGGCAGCGTCGTCGGGTCGAACTGCCCGTTGGACTGGAAAGTCAGCGTGTCGGGGCCGGCGACAGTGACGCCATCAACCAGCGAGTGTACGTCCCATTCGTTCGCCGTCGCAGTTTTCACGAAGTACAGGCTGAGCACGTGGGGATTGCCCAGGTCGTCGTAAATGGTGGTCGACGTCGTGGCATTGAAAGAGTCGGGGTCCGGCGAGGTCGGCGGCACGGCAAAGGCGTCAAACGGCCCGCCAAAGGGCGTAATGGGCTGCGTGTCACGGGAGTCGAGATTGGAGGTTAAATCCACCTGTGCCGTGGCATTCGGGTCGATCAGCGAGGTATCGACCTGGATGTCGCCGAGCTGTCCGGTCACATCGCCCTGGTTGTTCACCTGAAATCCCTGCACCCGCGCATCCTGGTTGGTCACTACCAGGCCATCGTTGTTGATCTGTAAGGCACCGGCGCGGGTGTACTGTACGGCCCCCTCCTCGCTGACCTGGAAAAAACCGTTGCCGTTGATCGCCAGATCCAGCGCGTTGTTGGTAAAGGCAATGTTGCCCTGGCCGAATTCCTGCGTCACGTCGGCCAGCCGCACGCCCTTGCCGATGGCGTTGGTGCCGGCACCCAGCAGGCTGGTGGCATAGACGTCGGCGAACTCCGCCCGGGAGGATTTAAAGCCCGTGGTGGAGGCGTTCGCGATGTTGTTGCTGATAACGTTGAGATCGGCGGTAGCCGCGTTGACCCCGGAAATTGCTGTATCAAATGCCATGACATTTCTCCTGACGACCTGGCGTCTGCTATATCACTCGTTGGCCGCCGTAAAACGCGTGGCCTGTTCTGTTTACAAAAAGCTCTTGACCTCGTTTACCTCCACGCTCTGCCCGTTGGCCAGATTCAGGGACACGCCGCTGGCCGGATCCACCGCCACCGACTCCACCTGCTGATGCGCGTTAACGACCATGGTCTGCGCCGAGCCATCCACCATGGCCTCCGCGGAGACGCGATAGCGACCCGGCTCCATCAATTCGCCATTGCTGTTGCGGCCATCCCACTGCACCCGGACGTCACCCCCGGAAGACGGCGGCAGCGGCGCGCTGTAGACCAGTCGGCCGCTGGCATCCTGCACGAAGAAACTGGCCGCAGCCGCGCCGTTCGGAAACTCCACGGTTGCATCCAGCGCCAGTGCCAGCTCGTTGTCTTCACTCACGCCGATGGCGCGCAGCGAACCGACATTGCCTTCGGTCACCACATCGCGCCCGACCATGTCAGCCGCCTGCAGCGCCTGGTTGGCGGTAATGGCGGAGGACAGCCCGCCGAAGCTGTCGTTCATTTCCTGAATTCCCGACACCGTGCCGAACTGGGCCAGCTGACCCATGAACTGCATGTTGTCCATCGGCTTGGTCGGGTCCTGGGTCTCCAGCTGGGCGACCATCAGCGCAAGAAAGTCCTGCGAGCCCATGTCCTCGACCGAAGAGGGCTTGTTGCTGGCGGCGGTTTCCCGCGGCGGAAACAGTTCGTTGATGCCGGGTAAGGTATTCATCGTGATCTCCCTCAGCGACCCAGCGTCAGCGTGCGCAGGATCAGCTGTTTCGCGGTATTCATGGCCTCGATGCTGCTCTGGTAAGAGCGCGAGGCGGATATCATGTTGGCCATCTCGTCCACACTGTTGACGTTGGAGCGGTAGATGTAGCCCTCTGCATCCGCCATCGGGTGCGACGGGTTGAACTCCTGCCGCGCCGGCAGCGTGGATTCGTAGATACCCTCCACACGCACCCCGGCAGCGCCGCTGTCGACGCTGTCCATTACGCTGGAAAACACCGGCTGGCGCGCGCGGTAGACCGCGTCCGGACTGCCGGCGACCACGTTGGCGTTGGCAAGATTGCTGCTGATGGCGTTCAGCCTCACGCTCTGGGCGTCCAGCGCGGTGCCCGACACCGACATCACATTGAAAAGACTCATGCCTACTCCCCTCTCAGCGTGCGCAGCGCGGATTTGATGCTGCCGTCAAGCATCGTGATGCTGGCCTGATAGCGCACCGCATTATCCATGAACAGCGCGTGCTCGCGCTGTGTTTCTACCGTATTGCCGTCCATCGACGGCTGTGCCGGCATGCGGTACTTCACCGCGGCGCCCTCGCCATCGATACTGCCGTCACTGTGCATGTGGCGGTCGTGGGTCCGTCGCAGACTGTTCAGGCCATCGCGCGCGCTCGCCATCTGCGCCTCAAAGTCGATATCGCGTGCCTTGAACCCCGGGGTATCCGCGTTCGCCAGGTTGCCGGCTATCAGCTCCAGGCGCTGCGAGCGCACGGCCAGGACCTGCGGCGACATACCCATCACACTATCGCTGTAGCTCATGCCTGCGGAACTCCTCTACTTCCTGCCCTGCGGTGGCCGGTCTTCTACCGCCGCTTTCATGTGAACTGATACATTCATGTGGACTGGTACATTCACGTTGTTCAATACAATTCGCGTGCCATAATTATTTGTTCCTATTTATCAATAATTTATATTATTTCTCAGGGCAAAAACCGGCGCCGGAACGGCAAGCGGCAGGGCATGGCGGCAAGGATTGCCGCCCCGGGAGCGCAGGCAGGAGCGTTTGCACGCGGCAGCGGGCCGCTCACGCAAAAATCAGCAAAAAGCAGCAAAAAGCAGACTGGCACAAAAACTGCAGACTCCTCAAGAACAGCGGCACACAGGCGGCAGAACCGCAGAATCCACAGGCAGGGACGGATAACATGACAGATTTCTGGCGCTTCACAGCCCGGTTCCTGATACTGAGTGCCATGATGGGCGGTGCGGCCATGGCGGCCTCGCTGCATCCGTTAACGGACATCGCAGAGCACGCGGCGGCGGCGGCAAGCGCCTCAGCCAGGCAGGCCGGCTACCAGGATGTGTCGGTGCAGGTTCGCCCGCTCGATCAGCGCCTGCGACTGGCAGAATGTGAGCAATCGCTCACTACTCTCATGCCGCAGAACGGGCGACCTCTCGGGCCGGTCAGCGTCGGCGTTCGCTGTAACGGCAGCGCTCCCTGGACACTGTACGTGCGAACGGAGGTCAGCGCGCAGCTGACGCTGCCCGTGCTGACCCGGACGCTGCCCCGGGGCGCCATCATTGCCGATAACGACCTGGAAATGGTCAGCCGCGCCATCAGCAGGAGTCCGCGCGCGCTGATCCTTGAACCGAGGGCCGTGATCGGCCTTGAGACAAAACGTTCGCTGCCCGCCGGGAGCACACTGCATCACAACCAGCTCGTCGCACCGGTGCTGGTAGAGCGCGGACAAAGCGTCACGCTGGTAGCCGGGAGCAGCGGGCTTCAGGTTCGCATGCAGGGTCAGGCCATGGCCAATGCCGCCGCTGGCGAGCGCCTTCTGGTGATCAACGAGAGCTCCGGTCGCCGGGTGGAGGGTATCGTCAATGCCGACGGCACGGTGGGCATCCAGTGATCGGAGCCGGGCATGCCTGTGCTAAACTTTTGCGGCATCCGGTCGCTAACCGAGCAGTAACCATGAATCGCGGCACTCGCAAGATCTGTTCGATCGCCGCCCAGACCCGCAGGCCCGCAGCATGAATCCAGTAGATAACAACGTTGGAATCAACGGCAGAGCGCCCGATGCAGCGATCGACAACGGCGTTGCCAGGGCATCGGACGCGCGCAATGAAGCCACCGCCAGAGAGGCCGGACGGGCAGCCGAGGGCGAGTCGGTCACCATCACGCGAACGGCGTCGGAGCTGATGCGACTCGAAGCCTCGCTGCGCGATGCGCCGGGTGTCGATCAGGCACGCGTCGATGCCATACGCCGCGCCATCGAGGACGGCAGCTACAGCGTCGACCCCCAGCAGATCGTTGACAACCTGCTGCGACGGGAAGACGAGCTGTCCGGCACATGAACGACGCCCTCACGTCACGACCGGAGCGGGAACTGGCCCTGTTGACGGAAATTGAGCAGGCTTTACGTAACGAGCGCCAGGCACTGGAGCGTCAGGATCTCGTCGCACTCGAGGCCGCGGTGGCGCATAAAAACGCGGCTTTCGCGAGGCATGCCGAACTGGCAGGAAAAACTGGCACAAGAGCCCTTGACGCCTCGCCGGCGGAGCCAACAACACCGGCACTGCAGCAGCATCGGGACGCGCTGCGCGAGCTGGCAGAGACCTGCGACCGTCTCAACCGGGAGAACGGCAGCCTGATTTATCGCATGCAGGAGCGCACCCGGCAGGCTCTGGATATTCTGCGTCACAGCGACCGCTCGCCGCGTCTATACTCCGGCAGCGGTAGTGCAGAACAGAGCGCCGGGCGACATTCCCTGGGGAAGGCCTGACAATAATTTGACGCCGCGGCAAGGCCGACCTCCCGGCGGCAATACGGTGCCGTCGGAGCACACCTCCCATCCCACGCCCAATATCGAATAAAACTCATCAAAAGGCGGCCTTATTAGCGATTTTCGGCGCAAAAACTGCATCTTTAGCTGAGTGGCACGAGGTTTGCTTCGGTAGGTTACACGACTATTGCCGAACACGGATTCCCATGAGCAAGACGCCAACGCTGAAAATAGCCGCTGCCAACGAACCAAGGGTGCCATCCAAACCGGAGGACACCCGCAGCGTTACAGCCACCCAGCCACTGACGGTCGCTGAGCGCCTGCTCTCCCTGCACGAGCGCCTGCTCGGCGCTGCCGCAATCGATCCGTTATTCGAGCGCTTCCTTGGCTGGACGGAGAGCAACGGCATGGGTGATGGACTGGTGTACAGCAGCGAAGACCGCAAGGCGCTCACCCTGGGGCAGAGCCGGCATCACAACGTCACCTATCAGCTGGTGCTGGATACCATGCCGCTGGGCACACTCAGCATCATGCGCCGGGACCGTTTCAGCGAGACGGAACTGCTGATCATGGAGCGAGCCTTCATCTGCCTGTGCCACTACCTGAAAATGGCACTCGATCTGCAGTCCTACCAGCGCCAGGCAATGCATGACGGCCTGACCGGTTTACTGAATCGCAAGTCACTCGATGCCCGGCTCGCCGAGGAGCTGAACAGGGCCCAGCGCCATGGTTCACAGCTGTCCATGATGCTGATCGACGTGGACCACTTCAAGGATTTCAACGACAGCCTGGGTCACCTCGCCGGCGACCACATACTGCGGACGCTGGCCGACATCTTTACCGCCGTAACCCGGGAATCGGACCTGGCGTTCCGCTACGGCGGCGACGAATTTGCCATTCTACTACCGACCACGGGCCTCGCTTCTGCGCGCTGCACGGCAGAGCGCATCCGCCGACGACTGAAAGACCTGCCGGCCGCTGCATTCTCACTGGCGGATGAAACCGGGGCAATGCGCCCGGACCTGAGCATTGGCATTGCACAATACGTTGCCGGCGATGCCGGGGCTGACCTCGTTCAGCGCGCCGATACGCATCTGTACCACGCCAAGGCCCACGGTCGCGGCACTGTCTGCGCGCAGGTATGAGCGCTTCCTCCACCATAGACCCGGATCAGGTCACGGCGCTCAACCGCCTGATCCGGGAGAAAACCGGACGGCTGGACGGCGGGCCGGAGCGGGAGCGTATTGCCGCGCCGCGCAAAAACCTGTGGCTACAGATGCCGCCCGCGACGCGGGGTAAACGGCCTCATTCACGGGCACGCGCAGACGGGCCCGGCCGATCAGCGTCCACAACGCGCAGAAACAGGAGCACAGCGGAAACCGGACATCGGGGGAAGCAGGTCCGACAGGGACTTACGCTGCTGCTAGGTACCGCCCTGCTCGTGGCAACCGTGGCCACCGCGGCCACCGCCCTTGATCTGTTGAGCCTCGAGACCGGCGCGCCGACAACGACGCCGACGACCCCAACGACACCAGACCCGGCCCTGTCTGCGCCCCCGGGCCGCCTGCAGCCCCCGGCAGATACCGCACTGGCTGAACAAATCAGTCAACTGCGCCACGAGAATGCGAGACTGCGCAAGCGGCTACAGACACTTGACAGCAGTCTGCAGGCCGGAACGCCCTGACGTTCACAGGCCGGGCGGCGCTGACGCTATGGCGTGGGCGACAGCGCCCCGGCAAGACAGGGCCCCGGCAATCTGTCAGTGTCCGGACAGCGTACCTTCACTGCGTACTTTTCCGGAGTCCCCATGCGACATCTTTACTGGTTCCAGACTGACCTGCGGCTGCGGGATAACCCGGCCCTGCTCGAGCACATCCATGCCAGCCAGCTGCTGCTGGTGTTCCTGTGGCCCCGCAACCGACCCTGGTGCAATCAGCACGGCATCGGCGCACAGCGCGAGCGCTTCCTGACCGAAAGCGTTATCGCCCTGCGCGAGGAGCTGGCTGCGCTGGGGCAGGATCTACTGGTGCTGCACGGCTCACCGGAGCTGGTCATTCCGGATCTGGTGCGACGCTTTGGCATACAGCGCGTCGGCACCGCGCGCGCGCCAGGCTGGTACGAAGCGTCCGCGGTGCGCACCCTGCGCGACAAGCTGGACATCCCGGTTCAGGTACACCGCGGCAATACACTGTTTGCAGAGGCAGCCCTGCCCTTCGCACTAAAGGACATGCCAAAGCAGTTCACCCCCTTTCGCCGCGCCGTTGAGAAGGAGCCCTTCACGCCGCCGCTGGCGGCGCCCGAAAGCCTGCCGCCCCCGCCGGCTGCGGATTTCCATGCCATTCCACCGGCTGCCGCGCGTCCGAGCGCGGCGCTGCCGATTCGCGGTGGCGCCGCGGCGGGCGCCCGGCGGCTGCAGCAGTTTGTGCAGGACGAGCAGCGGATTCTGTCCTACAAGGAGACGCGCAACGGCCTCGACCCACTCGACGGCTCCAGCACCTTCTCGCCGTGGCTGGCGAATGGCGGCCTGTCGCCGCGACAGGTCGCCCAGGCAGTGGCCGATTTCGAATCTGAGGTCGCGGCCAACGACTCGACCTACTGGCTGTACTTCGAGCTGCTGTGGCGCGAGTTCTATCACTGGCGCGCGCTCGCCGACGATGCCCGTCACCTGTTCCGCGCCAGTGGCGCCAGCAAACAGGTCAGGCGCTGCACGTTCGAGCCGCGCAACTTCGCGCGCTGGTGCCAGGGTGATACCAATTTCCCGCTGGTCAACGCGTGCATGCACCAGCTGGTGGACACCGGCTGGATGAGCAATCGTGGCAGGCAGCTCGTCGCCAGCTGCCTGGTGCACGAGTTCGGCATTGACTGGCGCTACGGCGCCGCGTTTTTCGAGCACCACCTGCTGGATTTCGACGTCGCCAGCAATTACGGCAACTGGCAGTATCTGGCCGGCGTGGGCGCGGATCCGCGCGGGGGGCGCCGCTTCAACCAGGACAAGCAGCGCGCCGATCACGACAGCGACGGGCGCTTCGTGGCGAAATGGGCGGGCGACAGGCCGCATCAGCCCGAGTACGTGACCGACGCGGCCGACTGGCCCCTGTGAGCGCGGCATGGGGGATAAAAACACCGGTCGTCGGGGCAAGGGGCGTGCACCAAAGCCCGAAAAGCTCTGCCCGGTATGCGAGCGACCCTTCACCTGGCGCGCCCGCTGGCGCAACAACTGGAATCAGATCGTCTACTGTTCGCGCCGCTGCGCCAGTCAGCGCCACACGCTGCGCCGGAAGGACGCGTAGATCGGGCCCGGCGCTGACTACTCTATAGACGCCAGTGTCTGCTGCGCCCAGTCGAGAATGGCCTGGCGATCCGCCGGCTTGCGCTTGCGCCAGCCCCCGGTAATCAGCCCCATGCGATTGTTGCGCGCAAAGTCGTCGGCGTGGCGATCAATGAAATGCCAGTACAGCGCATTGTACGGACAGGCACCCTCCCCGGTGGTCTTCGCCGGATCATAACGACATTCGGCGCAGTGATTGCCCTGACGCTGGATGTACTTGCCACTCGCCGCGTAGGGCTTGCTGGCGATGATGCCGCCGTCGCCATAGAGCGCCATGCCCAGGGTATTGGGCAGTTCCACCCACTCGAAGGCGTCGACGTACACGGCGAGATACCAGTCACAGACGGCGCGCACATCCAGCCCCGCCAGCAGTGCAAAGTTGCCGATCACCATCAGGCGCTGGATATGGTGGGCGTAGCCATGGTCCAGGGTCTGGCGCAGTGCACTGGAGAGACAGCGCATATCGGTATCACCGGTCCAGAACCAGGCCGGCAGCGGCCGGTCGGCGCCAAAGGTATTCAGCTCCCGATAGTCCGGCATGTGCAGCCAGTAAATGCCGCGCACATACTCCCG
>JBHEPQ010000194.1:0-3641 GCA_046260215.1 Chromatocurvus sp. | reverse complement strand
TCTTGAAGGCCTCCTGCCGGTTGCCCGGCAGTCGCTGGAACGGTCGGCTGTTCAGATCCTCCAGCAAAGACCGGATGCACTGGTTCAGGTCGGCCAGGGTGAAGAAGGTGTGGTGGCGTAACCGTGCCAGTATCCAGCGTTCAACGATCTGTACGCCTACTTCCGCCTTGGATTTATCCTTGTTATGGGTTCGAGCCCATAACAAGGATTATGTCCCGCCAAAAAATATGTGCTGGCCGCTCGCTCTGCCGGCATACTCCATGGCGTAACGAGCCCAGGGCCAGTACATAAGTTTTAAATTAGAGCCTCCGTAGGAACTGTATGAGATCCGGCTGATCTCGCCATCGCTTTCTCTCGATTGTCCCCTCATCAACAGCACATACCGCCAACGCTCGGGCTTTGGTTGCCAGATCGATTTCGGCATAGATGTTGGTAGTCGTCAGGGAGACATGACCCAGCCAGCCCCGAATCGTGTTGATGTCGACGCCCGCCTGTAATAGATGACAGGCGGTGCTGTGACGAAGTACATGGGGACTAACTGATTTATTTAGAAGCGAAGGCGCATGTGCACTGGCACGGGCAGCGCACCGTTTGACCAGCGTATGGATACCCGAGCGAGTCATCGGTCTATGACACCGATTGAGGAAGACCGGCTGAGTCGCTTCTCGCTCAGCGGCCAGCACACGCAATTGCTCAAGTGTGGAAGCCCAGAGCGGACAACGACGCTGTTTATTACCCTTGCCGATAATCCTGACGCACTCGGCATGCCAATCAATATCCCCAATCGTGAGTTGTACGGCCTCACTGACCCGCGCGCCGGAGTTGTACAGGAATAATAGCAAGGCCTGTTCGCGCCGCCCTTGCTCGGTATGGTTGTCGGCTGCTGCCAACAACGCATCGATCTCCGACCTGTCCAGATATGTGATCTCCGCCCGGCTGGTCTTCTTGAACGGAATCAGGCGAACCTGGGCCCACCAGTCGATATACTCTGGGCTGTGTTCAGCAATGAATCGTGCCAGTGCATGAATGCCACCGAGGCGTTGATTACGGCTGCTTATCGTGCAGTTTCGCTGTTGCTCCAACTGCAACAGGAACAGACGGACAACCTGCGGAGAGAGATCATCAACCGTTAACCGGTCGATCGGTTTCTTAGCCTTCGTCGCCGCATAGGGAAGCAACTGCATGAGCATGTCGCGGTAGCTTTTTTGGGTATTCACGGCGAGATTTCTCTCCACCACCAGGTGTTCGAGCAGAAAACGCCGGATCCAAGGACCCAGCAACGTTGAGTCAGTCATGATGGTCTGTCTCCTTGACGTAATGCTCAAAGCGAATGCTTGCTTCGCGCAATAACTCTGGGGTCAATGTGAGATAACGTTGGGTGGCCGCGAGATCGATATGGCCGAGATAAGTGGCAAGCTGCGGCAGCAAATGCTGTAGGTCGGCCCCGCTGCGATACCAGGCCACCAATCGATGGACGACCCCCGCATGGCGCAGGTCGTGCAATCGTGGCTGGTAGCGCGCGCCGTCGTCGCGTTTTACGCACGCTTGGGCGCGCAGTCGCCGAAAAGCGCTCCGCACGGCGGACTGGCTCAATGGGCGGCCGTCCCGGAAACAGAAGAAGGGAGCCGATGATTCTTGGCTATGGGTGATATTGCGTCGCTGCACGTACTGGTTCAACACCCTGCTCAAGTCCTGGCCCAGCGGCACCAGCCGCGTCTTATAGAATTTGGTCTCTCGAATACACAGGACAGCCTGATCAAGATCGACATCGTGTATCGTTAGACGCAAGGCTTCACCGAGACGAAGGCAGGCGCCATATAGCAGCAGGATCAACATGCGAAACACATAGGCCTCCAGCGGAACCTGCCGGCCGCAGGCGCCCGGTGTGGCGTCCAGCAAGCGCTTGAGTTCGGCCTGAGAATAGATGTAAGGGACCAACGGCGGCGGAAATCGAGGGGGATGACAGGGTAGCGGAAACGCACTGGCATAGCCGCGCGACAGCGCGAAGCGATAAAAGCCGGCAAGCGCCGTGTATTTGCGCTGCCAATAGCTGGACACTGGCGTGTTGCCGTCCAGATAAGTCCGTACCTGATCGGCGGTGACGGCGATCAGCGGCACGTCTCCCACGTGACGACAGAAAGAGCCAAGAATAATGGCCTCGGTATTGAAGCCATGCCCCAGCGCGCGTTTATACGCCACATACTCAGCCACGACGTCGTAGAGTCTCATAGCACGCCCTCCAAATTGAGCTCCGCCACCTGCCGCAGCCCATCAAGATCAACCTTGACGTACACCCGTGTGGCGGCTGCACTTTGATGACCGAGCTGGTCGCCGATTTGCTTCAGTGAGAAGCCGGTCGCCAACAGGTGCCGCGCACAGGCATGTCTCAAACAGTGCGCGCCACGCCGTGGAACCTGAATGCCGAGGGCCTCAAGACGTGAGTGGACGATAGGGGTTATACATTTAGGCTTGAGGGGACGAACAGGTGCATTGAGTGTCAGAAACAACTCACGATGGACACATCGCGGCCGAAACTCCTTCAGGTAACGCAGAATGGCGTTACCCACTGCCGGATCCAAAGGGTATCGCTGGGTGCAGCGCTGCTTAGGCCGAGTGACATGCAGGATCTCGCCGACCCAGTCCACATCCTCCAGGCGAAGCCGCGCCACCTCACCGCTGCGCAGACCATAGACGGCCAACAACAGGACGATGGCGCAATCACGGATATCGACCGCACTTTTGTCAGAAAAACTGGCAATGAGCTCTCGCACTTGCGTCCAGGTGGGCCCTAGAGGTAAACCTTCCTGCGCATATAGGCGTGGCGCATCAATGGCCGCCGCGACTCCGCTGCTCCACCCCTGCGCTTCCGCATAACGGAAAAAACTACGCAATGCATCTGCCAGAGTCCGTAGCGACCTCCTGCTCCAACCATGGCGACCTCGATCAGAGAGGTAAATGTCAACATCATTGATGGTGATCGCGCTCAGTGAGGCGACCGGGTGACGGGTGGTCAAGAGAAAGTTCGTGATCTGCTCACAGCGAAACCCAATGGTGGCTGGCGATAGTCCGCGCTCATCGCGCATAAACGTGGCGAAATGATCGACCAGGTCCACAAAGGGCTTTGGTGCACAAGTTGGTTCCTCCAGGCGGCCGAGGAAGCGCAACCAGTCTGTCGCGACCTTGATGAACAACAGATGCGAGCTTCGTGAGTCAGCAGCGTGCTCAGGTCGACGGCGATAACGAATACGGTGTGCAACCGCATATTCGATCTCTTGATGCGTTACTCGACCCGGTCTGCTCAGGTCGATGCTCTGTGAAAAAACCAACAGTACCCAGGCGATCTTCTGTAACGACGAGTGAGGATAGCCTTGGTCTGAACAATGCTGGAGAAAGTGCGCTCTGGCTTCTGCGCAGGGACCGGTACGGTGTCGAGTCAGTATGTGTGGGCGGTTAAACAGAGTGCTGAACATGGTATGCCCTCCTTTTGGGACGTGGACATACCCAGTATCGACCGATTTTTATGTTGCGAATTGGCGGCCTGCGCCTCACGTGTTACCTGGGGTTGGTAGATGGCCAGCACATATTTTTTGGCGGCGTTCCGGAGATGATCATCCCTGATTATGTGTCCCGGCACATAATCA
>JBHEPQ010000187.1:0-3445 GCA_046260215.1 Chromatocurvus sp. | reverse complement strand
CTTCTTGTCGTTACGGTGGTAAAGGTTGCTCATCGGAAGCATGTCTACCAACGCGGGTAACAAGGTTCTGGGAGTTGTGAATGTCCCGCCAAAGCAGATCGGCCCGTTTCGGTCAGAATGTCTGGTCACCGGCGCACACCGACCCGACGGTTCCGTGGTGCTGGCCAGCGTTGATCTGCCGCTGCCGAACGGTGCCAGACTGGCGTGAGTTATGTCTTTGTGATCGTTAGTCGGCTAATGCTTATAACCAAAAAACGTTCCCGCGGAGACGTCGCCTGATGTCAGGGAGCGCTCACTAGCAATGCAGCCCGTTAAAGATCTCACGAACCTGCTTGCCTGCATGCGGCCAGAACTCAATCCGGGCCGCTATGCCTTCGTCACCCTGCCAGAGGGCTACGACCTCGACGATTCTTTGGTAGTGGCATCGATTTGCGAAGCGGAGGGCCGCTCGGTGATCCTGCCGGAGCAGATAGTACAGAGTCTCGGATTACCCGCCGCGTTTACCGCGGCCTGGATAACGCTCAAAGTGCATTCGGATCTGGCTGCCGTGGGTCTTACCGCCGCGTTCTCCACCGCACTTGCCGAGTCTGGCATCAGTTGCAACGTCGTTGCTGGTGTACATCACGACCACCTCTTTGTGCCCCTTGACCGGGCGCAGCAGGCAATGGACACGCTTATTGCCCTGTCACGCTCCGCGCAATGACGGCGCTTTGGCCCACCAGAGCCCTGCTGGCAGACGCAAGAACCAATGACAGGCTGCGAGAGAGTCCCGGACACAATGCGACTCAATACACCCCAGCCCAGCGCGCCAGCACCTGGCTGAACAGGCTCAGCGCCGCCACAACCACCACCAGAAGAATCAGCAGGCGCACGGGCTTGAACGGCTTGCGCTCCACCGAATTTACTCCGCGCTTGACGAAGGCATCGACTTTGGCCTGATCCTCGGGCTTGAGGCGCGGCGTGTAATCGTCGTCCCGGTCTGTATCGCTCATAACCACCTCTATTGCGCTGAAGATCCCATTTTCGCATCACGCAGCTTTCTGTCACCCGCATTACGCAGCGATCCACGCAGGCTCTAAGCTGCTCGGGCTCTGCGATGCCATAGGATAACAAGCCAGATACACTACACATCGCCAGCAACATAAAAGATAGCGTAACGTCATGCAAAAAGACCATTATCTGAAAACAGAGCTTTACCACAGGATCAGGGAGGACAGTGGCCTCTTTGACTTTATTCAGCACACCTGCCTGGATGGTCTATGGTATTGGGATCTGCAACATCCTGAAAACGAATGGATGAACGCCCGCTTCTGGGAAGTCCTTGGCTACGACCCAGATGACATGCCGAATTCCCCCGAATCGTGGCAGGGCATCATCAACCAGAATGACCTCGCTGTTACCGTTGAAAACCTCAACCGGCATCTTAAGGATGCGGAGCATCCTTTTGATCAGACCGTGCGCTACACACACAGGGACGGCAGTACTGTCTGGATACGTTGCCACGGCAGGGCCGTTCGCGACAGCAAAGGCCAGCCAGTGCGCATGCTTGGGGTGCATAAAGATGTAACCGAGTTCAAGGAGGGCGAGGAGAGACTGCGACAAACGGCCGAGGAGTCGCAGAAGAATTACGCGAAACTCCAACAGACCGCCGCACTGCTCAATTACGCGCAACAGGCGTCGAACACGGGGTCCTGGGAGCTCGATATCGCCACGGGTAAAACCTCCTGGACCGATCAGGTGTACGCGCTGCACGAGGTGGGCAAGGATTTTGATCTCAATCGCGCCAACGCCATAAACTTTTATCATCCGGAAGATCGGCACCTGATGGCTGACGCCGTCGATGATGCGATCGCAAGGCAGGCGCCATACGATCTCGCTTGCCGACTGATCACCGCAAAGGGCAGCCCGCGCTGGGTGCGCACAACCGGCCACCCGATTGTGGAAAACGGCAAGACCACCCGTTTGTTCGGCATGATTCAGGACATTACCGCAGAGAAGGAGGCGGAAAATGAAAGGCAGATACTGACGGAACGCCTGGCGCTGGCTACCGACTCTGCCGGACTCGGAATATGGGACTATGACGTCGGCAGTGGTCGACTGGACTGGGACGACAGCATGTTTCGTCTCTTTGGTGTAGACCCTGAACACTTCAGTCACTCGTTTGCAGATTTCGAGCGCCAGCTGACCGATCAATCAAGGATCGAGGTAACACGTCACTTTCAGGAAACACTTACGTCAGGCAGGGAATTCGCGACGAAGCTACAGATAATACGCGCTGACGAAGGCAGCCTGCGAACGCTCGATGGCCGTGGTCAGGTAGTCCGCAACAGCGCGGGAGAAACAGTGCGCGTGGTCGGCATCAATCGGGATATCACCGCCGATGAAGCGAACCGGGCCCGGCTGTCCGCAGAGGAAGCGAAGTTCAGGGGGCTGTTCGAACTGTCTCCCGTCGGCATCTGTATGAATGATTTTGCTTCCGGCGACTTCCTGGAATTCAACGACGCTGTCACAGCGCCCAGCGGCTACACGCGGCAGGAATTTGCGGCCTTGAGCTACTGGGACTTAACGCCCGGAGAGTACGCGGCAGCTGAACAGGCCATGCTCGACTCGATGGAGAGGACGGGCCGCTATGGTCCATTCGAAAAGGAGTACCTGCGTAAAGACGGCTCACGCTACCCGGTTCTGCTACATGGCTTCAAAACGAAAACAGCCGAGGGCCGCGACGTCATCTGGTCGATAATTCAGGATGTCTCAGAGCAGAAAGCCGCCTTTGAGGCTCTGCGCAGTCTGAAGGAAAGGTTTGGCGGTATCTTTGAGCAGACCGGAAGTGGCGTCGCCGTTTACCAGCCAACCCAGGACGGGCAAGACATGGTGTTCGTCGACTACAATCCGGCGGGTGCCCATATCGACAAAATGGACCGCACAGAGGTGATCGGCCGGCGCCTGACCGAATGCTTCCCTTCCGCCGGTGAAATGGGGCTGCTCCAGGCGCTGCAGCGAGTGGCTCGCACCGGGGTGGCCGAGAGGCTTCCCGTGGCCGAATACGAGGATGAGCGCATTGCCGGGTGGCGTGAAAACCGTATTTTCCGGCTTTCATCGGGCGAAGTGGTCGCTGTTTATGAAGACCTGACGGAGATCAAGCAGGCCCAGGAGATGTCGGAACAGGCTCTGCGGTCGGCGGAACGGGCAAATGAGGCAAAAAGCGAGTTTCTGGCCAACATGAGCCACGAAATCCGCACACCCATGAACGCGATCATCGGCTTGAGTCAGCTTCTTCAGCAGACTCAAATGGATGAGAAACAGAGCGATTACCTAAGCAAGATAAACAATGCATCGAGGATGCTCCTTGGCATTCTCAATGACATTCTGGATTTTTCCAAAATAGAGGCGGGCGGCCTGGAGCTCGAGCAGCACACCTTCGATCTCCGAGACGTCACTGAAGACG
>JBHEPQ010000161.1:0-11047 GCA_046260215.1 Chromatocurvus sp. | reverse complement strand
CGCGGTGCAGGGCGGCTCGCATGGTAACGGCAAACATGTCGGTGTCCATTTCGGGAATGTTTTTCTCGATGGCCTTGATCCCCGCTCTGGCGATATCTTCCGGTTTTTCCTTGCTGCCGGCAACATGGCTCGCCATTCGCGTATCCACCGAGCCGACAATCAGGCCGCCAACCTGCGTCCCCTGCTCTGCCAGCTCCGCGCGCAGGATGGTGGTCAGCGCATGTGCTGCAAACTTGGACGGGCTATAGCCGCCCATGTTGGGCACGGTGAGTATGGCGCCCACGGACAGCACGTTGCTGATGGCCCCGCCGCCGTTGTTTGCGAGTATGGAGGCGAAGGCGCGTGACATGGCCAGCGGCCCGAAATAATTCACCTCCATCTCATTGCGGGCGGCGTCCATGGTGTCGGCGCCCAGCAGCAGCTGATTGTGGAAGGCGCCGGCGTTGTTGATGACGATCGACACATCCGTACAGGCCGCAGCGGCCGCCGCGACCGACGTCGGGTCTGTGACGTCAAGCGCGACGGCAACCGCGCGATTGGGGAATTCCTGCTGCAGGTGATCGGCGCTCTCCAGCTGGCGTGTGCCGACATAGACCTTGCTCGCACCGGCGGCCAGCAGCTCGCGCACGAATGCCTCGCCGATGCCGCGATTGCCACCGCTTACAATGGCAACGCTGTTTTTTACCTGCATGACTCTGCTCCCTGGTTTTGTTATCGGGTGATTTACCGTGAAAGGCGCGGGGTATAGTGCGGTGCGCCGGGAAAGGTCAGCAAGCCCGGGGGTGCCGACACCACATACGGAATCGCCTGCGTCACCATGCCGGCGATACCGTACTGCACCGCCGTGGTTTTAACGCCGCTGTTTTCAGGCTCCACCAGATCCATGCGGATGTCGATGCCCGGCTTTCCGCGCAGCGACAGTTCCCAGTGGCTGAACTGTTCGTAGCCCGGCACATCCCGGCCCATGACCCAGTTGACGGAGTGGGTGATCACCCGCTGTTCGCCGATAAGACCGTGGATCTGCCAGTTGGTGGCGGCAACCGTGCCCGCGGGGATCAAACCGGCGCGGGCCTGTATATCCTGCGGTGCCAGTGTGATCTGGTGGTCGTTCTGTATGTCGGTGAGCGGCAGTTCAAGCCGCTCGGCAAGAGCACCGACGCATTGACGGTACATCGCGCTGAACAGCGTGGCGAGCGCACCGTTTCCCAGGTCGACATCCTCGGGGCGCGCACCCATGCCCATGACGTCAAACACGTAGTTGGCGTTGGGCATGCCGATGCAGTCGTACACTTCGCGACACAGGATACTGTCCAGCTCGGTGAGCAGGCCGGAGACCACCGGGGCAACCCGCTCGGCGATCAAGCCGGGATTGATGCCCGTGCCTGCCAGTGTGCTAGCGCCAAGCTCGCAGCTTGCCTGCAGTCGCGCCGCGCAGTCCCCTGCCAGGCTTGCCGGGTGAAAGTAGTTGTTGATGGAGATGACGTTCTTGCCCGACGCCAGCAAGCGGCAGACATCCTCATCGTGCGCGTCGTAGGGAAGCTGCAGCAGGGGGCAGTGCAGGACCACATCGGCCTCGAGCGCCAGAATATCCTCGATACTGCGTGTCGCAATAACGCCGGTGGGATCACGCCGCGCAATGTCGCCGGCGTCCCGGCCAGTCTTGGCGTCGCTGTAGACATACAGACCCGCGAGCTCGAGGTCGGGATGGTCGATAACGGCTCGCAGGCAGGTCTTGCCCATGGCCCCGGTCGCCCACTGGATGACCTTGTATGGACGGTGAGAATCAGGTCTGGCTGCGGCAGCCTCAGTCATCTCCAGACGCCGTGCTGGCCTGCGCCGGCGGCGCCATGTTCTGCGAATCGTAGTAATCACGCCAGCGGCAGATAAGACCATCGCGGAACTCATACGCCTGCATGAACGGCTGCTGAATGCTGCGCTGGTGCTCGTTGTCCCAGAGTTCCTCGTGGCCCTCGATCAACAGCAGATCGCCGTTCTCTGCGTGATTGAGGATGTCCCAGCGCTTCTGGTCGTAGTTTCCCGAGTAGTTGGTCAGAAACTTGCGCATGGTCTCCTTGCTGCGGATGGGGCGCGACCCCATATCCCAGTAATACTCAATGTCATCGCTCAGGCAGGCGAGCACTGCGTCAATGTCGCGTCGCTCCCAGCAGGCAATAAGATGTCGCACGGCGTCCAGCTTGCTGCTCATAGGGCATTCCCCGGGTCAGGCTTACGGAAAAACAGCATGTGCTGCTGCGGCAAAGCGCTGTCAAGGCGCTCCCACTCCAGCCCGAGCGCTGCCATTTCCCGCTGCGCCTGCTGTTGGGTCATTTTGTGCAGGGGTTTGATGGGGACGCTGCGGTCCTCTCCACGGTATTCAATCAGCACCAGGCGGCCACCGGGTTTCAGGGCGCGCACCAGTGACTGACCCATTTCAACCGGATGCGAAAACTCGTGATACGCATCGACGATGAACGCGAGATCGACACTGTTTTCCGGCAGCTTCACATCAGTGATTGAGCCGAGGCGGGGCTCGACCTTTCCTGTGGTGGAATCAGCCCCGTTGCCAGACGCAGCCTTGTCAGCGCTGGCCTGCTTCTGGCGAATGATATCCAGCATCTCCGGCTGGATGTCCACCGCGAACACCTTGCCCTGTGGTACGCGCCGCGCCACCGGGAAACTGAAATACCCGGTCCCGGCGCCGATGTCGGCCACAACGCTATCCTCCTCAAGCGGCAGGCGCTCGATCAGGAGATCGGTGCGCTCTTCGCGCTCGCGTGCATCGCGCTCCAGCCACATGGCGGCCTGATGACCCATGACGTGGGCGATCTCGCGGCCCATATAGAACTTGCCGATGCCGTCGCGGCTGGCATCGCCATATTCGTAATGGCCGTCACGTGTGCGGGCGTCGTCTCCCTGGGCGCAGGCAAGCACCGAGAAGGTCGCCAACAGCAGGGCAAGGAGGGTGGCGGCGGGCGGTGTGGCTCGGCTCATGTCTGTCTGCTCCCTAATCCAGGTCGCTGGCGTCGTGGCGCTCGGGCACCCGCTCTTCCTCGGGCCCCCACACGCGGTTGACGCGTTTGCCGCGCTGCACCGCCGGGCGCTCGGCGATCTCGTTGGCCCAGCGCGTGACGTGAGTGTATGAGGTCACGTCGAGGAATTCCTGCGCGTTGTAGATATCGCCGATCACCAGCACGCCGTACCAGGGCCAGGTGGCCATATCGGCCACCGTATAGTCGTCGCCGCACAGGTAGCGTCGCTCGGACAGGTTGCGGTCGAGCACGTCCAGCTGGCGCTTGACCTCCATCGTGTAGCGGTTGATCGGGTACTCGTACTTTTCGGGCGCGTAAGTGTAGAAATGCCCGAAACCGCCGCCGAGGAACGGTGTGCTACCCATCTGCCAGAACAGCCAGGACAGGCACTCGGCCCGGGCGGCTGGCTCCGTGGGCAGGAAAGCACCGAATTTTTCCGCCAGGTGCATCAGGATGGCGCCGGACTCGAAGACGCGGATGGGCGGTGAGGCGCTGTTGTCGAGCAGCGCCGGAATCTTCGAGTTCGGGTTGATGTCGACGAAGCCGCTGCCAAACTGCTCGCCTTCACCGATATTGATCAGGTAGGCGTCGTACTCGGCGCCATCGATGCCGAGCGCCAGCAGCTCTTCCAGCATCACCGTGACCTTGACGCCGTTCGGCGTGGCCAGGGAGTAAAGCTGCAGGGGGTGTTGGCCCGCGGCAAGCGCTTTTTCGTGGGTCGGGCCGGCGACGGGCCGGTTGATGCTGGCAAACTTGCCGCCGCTCTCGGCGTTCCAGGTCCAGACGTCGGGTGGTGTATAGCCGCTGTTTTCGCTTGTGCTGTTGTCGCTCGTGCTGTCGTCACTCATGCTGATGTTGCTCCGCTTTGGCTGTTGTCGAGTCTGGATTGCCGGAAAGCGATTCCCTGTGCGTTCAGCTGCGCGTCCATGGTCAGCGCTTGCGCGGCCGACCGTGCGGCCTCCGGCGATGTCAGCTGTTCCAGGTGCTGCGTCGCGCGCTGTATCACTGCGTCCTGCAGCGCCGTGAGCTCCTGTCCGGGTTGGCTTGGCAGCGTTGCGTAATACGCTAACTGATCGCACAGCATATCGACCTGCTCAGGCCGGAAGCGCAGTGCGCTGAAATGTGTCAGGTACATCATAGCGGGGTTTCTTGCGGCCAGGGCATGCACCGACTCGATGTAGGCCTCGGGATCGAACTGCGTCGGTGTGGTCGCGGGCAGGCAGAAACTGCCGTGCTCGAAGCGCAGCGCCGCATAGCTGATGCCGAACATGTCGCCGGTAAACCAGCCGCGGGTCTGCTCGTCCCAGAGGCAGAAGTGATGATCGGCGTGGCCGCGGGTGTGCAGCACCTGCAGTGTGCGTTTGCCGACGCTGAAGCGCTCGCCGTCTTCCAGCACCCGCGTGCGCTCAGCCGGCGCCGCGACGATCTCGCCGTAAAGGGCGGCAAATGTCTCCTCGCCGTAGACCGCGATGGAGCTCGCTACCAGGCGACCGGGATCAATCAGATGGCGCGCCCCACGCGGGTGAACCAGCAGCTCGGCATTGGGAAATTCCTGCAGGTACAGGCCCGCCGCCCCGGCGTGGTCCAGGTGTACATGGGTCGGCACGATGTATCGAATCTGCTTGTCTTCGATAGCGAGTTGATCCAGGGTACGTCGCAGATTGGGCAGGCTGTGATTGGTGCCGGTCTCTACCAGAGCGTACTCCGCGCCATCGCCAATCAGGTAGAAACAGGCAGTGCCGGGCCCGACGTAGTCGGCGTCGATGCAGGTGATGCCCCCCGGCAGAGCGTGCCAGGGCTGAGTCTGTTGCGCGTTGGGTGTAATGGCGATTCTCCGCAAGGGTACCTGCTAAGTCTGGAAAAGCAGCATACGGAGCCGCGGGTGCTGGTGCAAACGATGCGCTGCGACAGTGCGCGCGAAGCAATTTACAAACGTTTCAACCCCTGCGCCGGTAGAACGCACTGCTGGAAAGGGTCATCAGCGTCTCCCCGCCGCTTTCACACAGCATGCCGTCGCAGGTGACGACGCCGGTATCCGGCCGGCTGTTGAGCGCGCGCGTCTCCGTTACGGTCACGCGACCGCGCAGCACCTGCCCCGCCATGACGGGCCGCAGCCAGCGCAGATTGTCTATTCCCGGCGAGGCGATGCAGGCGGAGTCCAGCATGTAGGCGTCGCACTGCATGCGCATGAACAGGGCGGCGGTAAACCAGCCGCTGGCGATGACTTCCGGAAAGCCCGCCCTCGCCGCCGCGGCGGCATTCTGATGAATGCCCTGGGGGTCAAAGCGTGTGGAAAAGGCGAGCATTTCGTCTTCATCGACGGTGCAGGGCCCCAGTTCGAAACTGCGGCCCTGGTAAAAATCCTCAAAATACAGCATGGCGTCGTTTGGCTCCTGTGGTGAGCCTGTACTTTAGCGGCGCCTGCGTTCCCGAAAAAGCACAGCTCAAAAAAAAGGGCCCAACGGGCCCTTGCGATGTCATGCTGCTCTTACGGGTAGAGCGGCATCGGGTGGTCTGGCGATCGGCCGCCGACTTACTTCAGATCGAAGCGGTCGGCCTGCATCACCTTGGTCCAGGCACCGATGAAGTCCTTGACGAACTTCTCTTGCGAGCCATCATAGGCGTACACCTCGGCGACGGCGCGAAGTTCACCGTTGGAGCCGAACACCAGATCCGCCTCGGTCGCCGTCCACTTCAGGTCGCCGCTGTTGCGGTCGCGCCCTTCAAACACGTAGGGCTGGCCTTCAGCCGGCGTCCACTTCGTGGACATGTCGAGCAGGTTGACGAAGAAGTCGTTGCTCAAGGTCCCCGGGTTTTCCGTGAATACGCCATGGCCTGCGCTGGCTGCATTCGCATCCAGCGTACGCATACCGCCGACCAGCACGGTCATTTCCGGCACGCTGAGATTGAGCAGATCGGCGCGTTCGACAAGCAGTGCCGCCGGTGACCGGCTCAAACCTTCCTCGTAGTAATTGCGGAAGCCATCGAAAGTTGGCTCCAGCACAGCGAAGGATTCAACGTCCGTCTGCTTTTTCGTCGCATCCGTGCGACCGGGCGCAAAGGGAATCGCAACGTCGTATCCCGCTTCGCTGGCCGAGTGCTCGATGGCGGCTGCACCGCCGAGTACGATCAGGTCTGCGAGGGATACCTGCTTGTCATCTGCCTCGCGATTGAAGCTTTTCTGGACCTTTTCCAGCGCCTTCAATACCTTGCGCAGCTCACGCGGGTCGTTCACGGCCCAGTCCTTCTGCGGTGCCAGTCGGATGCGTGCGCCGTTGGCGCCACCACGCATGTCGGTGTCGCGATAGCTCGCTGCCGATGCCCAGGCAGTCCTCACCAGCTCTGACGTGCTCAGACCCGTATCCAGAATGGCTGTCTTGAGACTGGCGATGTCGCTATCGTCAATCGTGTCGTAGTCCGCCTCAGGAACCGGGTCAGTCCATATCAGCTCCTCGTCCGGTGCCGTGGAATTGACGTGGCGGGAGGTCGGCCCCATGTCGCGGTGAATCAGCTTGAACCTCGCCCGGGCAAACGCGTCTTCGAATGCCTCCTGGTCATTCAGGAAGCGCATGCCGATCTTGCGATAGGCCGGGTCTTTCTTCAGCGCGATATCGGTGGTCAGCATCATCGGAGCATTCATCTTGCCTTCAATGTGCGCATCCGGCGTGGAACCATCGAGAGCGCCGTCCTTGGCGGTCCACTGTTTGGCGCCACCGGGGCTCTCCGTCAGTTCCCACTCATTGTTGTAGAGGTTGCTCAGGTACAGCATGGTCCACTGGGTGGGTGCCTGGGTCCAGGCGCCTTCAAGACCACTGGTGACCGTGTCTTCGGCATTGCCTTTGCCGCACTTGTTCTTCCAGCCAAGGCCCTGCTCTTCCACGCCGGCCGCAGCAGGCTCCGGTCCAAGGCAGTCTGCAGGCTTGTGGGCTCCGTGTACCTTACCGAAAGTGTGGCCACCGGCGGTCAGGGCAAAGGTTTCTTCGTCGTTCATGGCCATGCGGGCAAACGTTGTACGAATGTCCTGCGCCGCCTTGAGCGGATCGGGGTTGCCGTTGGGGCCTTCCGGATTTACGTAGATCAGACCCATCATTGATGCACCCAGCGGATTTTCCAGCTTTCGCTCGCCGTCGTAGCGCTTGTCGTTCGCGAGCATGGCGTCCTCGGGGCCCCAGTACACCAGGTCTGGCTGCCAGTCGTCCTCGCGGCCGCCGGCAAAGCCGTAGGTCTTGAAACCCATGGATTGCATGGCCACATCGCCGGCCAGCACGATCAGGTCGGCCCAGGACAGGTCGGGCCCGTACTGTTGCTTGATTGGCCACAGCAGGCGACGCGCCTTGTCCAGATTGGCATTGTCCGGCCAGCTGTTGAGCGGTTCGAAACGCTGCTGGCCACCACCGGCGCCACCGCGACCATCACCGATGCGGTAGGTGCCGGCGCTGTGCCACGCCATGCGAATGAAAAACGGGCCGTATGTGCCCCAGTCAGCCGGCCACCAGTCCTGGGAGGTGGTCATCAGTTCCTCGAGTTCCGCCTTCAGTTTTTCCAGATCAACGGTCTTGAAGCGTTCCGCGTAATTATAATCCTGGCCCAGCGGGTTGTGGCTGGCTGCATTCTGACGCAGTGGCGTCAGGTTGAGCATTTTCGGCCACCAGTCCTGATTTGTCTTTGGCTCACCCATTGCCAGGGCGGATCCCGAATTCAGGTGTGACAGGGCTGCCATAACGGCAATTGCGGGCAGTGTTTTCTTGAACATCATTTAGTCCTCTCAATGACTGATTGGTTGAGCCTTGCGGTCCCGACTTTGCGGTCTCAATCTTGCGGTCTCAACACGGATATCAGTGCGGCACTCGCCTCCCATTTGCACACTTACTGGATGTGGCGGTGCCCGTTATTCCCAAGACGCGGGTGCGTTATTGGACTTACCCCTTAAGAGTAAGCCGATTGAAAACCAGAATCCACACGGAAAAATCGATTGCGGTCAGGACAAAATCCGATAGAGCCGTCGCTGTTAACCGGGCTCCCGGTTGTTAAGATAGTTTAACGTGGAAAAGGCGTGCGATGGCGCTCAAGACAATGACTGCCAGGCTATGGCGGTCGATGCAATGGTAAAGCAGGGATAGAGCATGACGGTGCAACACACGGATGTGGATATAGTGATCGTTGGTGGTGGCGGCGCCGGCCTGCGCGCGGCCATTGCCGCCGCTGAGCAGTCGCCCCACCTGCGCATTGCGTTGCTGTCCAAGGTCTATCCCATGCGCAGCCACACCGTCGCCGCCGAGGGCGGCTGTGCCGGTGTGGTGCAGGATCACGACAGCGCAGCTGATCATTTCGCGGATACCGTGACCGGCGGCGACTGGCTGTGTGATCAGGATGTGGTGGACTATTTCGTCCGGCACGCCACCGAGGAAAATCTGCGGCTGGAGCACTGGGGATGCCCCTGGAGCCGGCGACCGGACGGAACGGTGAACGTGCGCGCCTTTGGCGGCATGAAAATCGAACGCACCTGGTTTGCCGCCGACCGCACCGGTTTCCACATCCTGCACACGCTGTTCCAGACCGCTCTGAAATACCCTTCCATTCAGCGTTACAACGAGTTTTTCTGTACCGATCTGCTGGTGCATGAGGGGCGCTGCGTCGGTGTGCAGGCAATCGACATGCGCGAGGGCAACCACACCTGTATCCGGGCCGGAGCGGTGATTCTCGCCACGGGCGGTGCCGGCCGGGTATACCGTTTCAATACCAACGGCGGCATCGTGACCGGTGATGGGATGGCCATGGCCTGGCGTCAGGGCGTACCGCTGCGGGACATGGAATTCGTGCAGTATCACCCCACCGGCCTGCCGGGTTCGGGTATATTGATCACAGAAGCCTGCCGCGGTGAGGGCGGCCTGCTGTTGAATGCCGATGGTTATCGTTACCTGCAGGACTACGGTCTCGGGCCCGAAACGCCGCCGGGCGCGCCGCGTACCAAGTTCATGGAGCTGGGGCCGCGCGATCGCCTCAGCCAGGCCTTCTGGCACGAAGCGCAGGCGGGGCGGGTACTACAGACATCCCGCGGCGACGCCGTCCAGCTCGACCTGCGCCACCTGGGCGAGGCGCTTATCAACGAACGCCTGCCGTTTATCCGCGAACTGGCAAACGCCTACGTCGGGGTCGATCCGGTCACTGAGCCCATCCCCGTGCGGCCCACGGTTCATTACGCCATGGGCGGCATTCAGACGGATATTCACACGGCGACCCCCCTCCCGGGTCTGTTTGCCGCCGGCGAATGTGCCAGTGTCGGCCTGCACGGTGCCAACCGGCTGGGATCCAACTCCCTGGCGGAACTGAGCGTTTTCGGACGGGTCGCCGGCGAGCAGGCGGCCAGCCACGCGCTTGCCGTCGGGCTGGCGGATGCCGGCGCCGTACGGGAACAGGTGGAGCACAACGTCGCGCGCTGGGAGGCCCTGCGCGAGGCGGATGGCAGCGAGTCCCTGGCCGCCATACGCGACGCCCTCGGCGACAGCATGGAGCGCGGGGCGGGTATCTTTCGCAGCGGCGATGAGCTGACGGCGACCTGCGATGAGCTGGCAGAGCTGCAGGCGCGCTATAGCCTGTTGCGGCTTTCGGATCGCAGCCGGGTATTCAACACCGAGTGGCTCAGCGCCATCGAGCTGGGCTGCCAGCTGGATGTTGCGACCGCGATGGTGCAGGCAGCCCGCGGTCGGGAAGAGTCTCGCGGCAGCCATCAACGGCTTGACGCACCGCAGCGCGACGACCAGCGTTTTCTCTGCCACAGCCTGGTGCGGCGCGACGGTAACGGGACCGCCGCTGTGGATTGGCAGCCGGTGGTCATCACACACCTGCCGCCGGGCGAACGACATTACGGGGAGGCTGGCGATAAAGCGGCCGGGGAGAAGCGTGCATGAGTGAAAATATGAGTGGAAGCATTGGCATTCGCGTCCAGCGCTACCGTCCCGAGATCGACGACGCCCCGTGGTGGCAATCGTTCGAGGTTCCCTGGAGCGAGGACACCTCCGTGCTGGATGCGCTAAACCACATCAAGGACCACCTGGATGCCAGCCTCAGCTACCGCTGGTCCTGTCGCATGGCAATCTGTGGCAGCTGCGGCGTGATGGTGAACGACGAGCCCCGGCTGGGCTGCAAGACATTTCTGCGCAATTATGCCGATGCGGGGGAGATTAGCGTGCGGGCGCTGGAAAACCTGGCGGTGGAGCGGGATCTGGTCGGTGATATCGAGCCGATGCTCACCCATATCGAGACCGTGCAGCCCTGGCTGCAGCGCCAGCAGCCCGCTGCGCCGGAGGAGGGCGAGTACCGGCAGACACCGGCGCAGATGGCGCGTTACGAGTCCTTCAGCCACTGCATCAACTGCGGCCTGTGCTATGCCGCCTGTCCACAGTTCGGGGCCAATCCCGATTTTCTCGGCCCGGCGGCCCTGACCCTGGCGCAGCGCTACAACCTGGACTCCCGGGATGAGGGTCGCGAGCAGCGCATGCCATTCCTGAACGGCGCAGACGGTGTCTGGGCCTGCACTTTCGTCGGCTACTGTTCCGACGTCTGTCCCAAGGATGTCGATCCCGCGGCGGCGATAAACCAGGGCAAGGTCGCTTCAAACGTCAATTACGCGGTAAACCTGTTTCGCCTGCTGCGCGAGCGCGACGATGCGTAGGCCCTGGCAGCCGCAGCAGAGCGCGCTCTGGTGGTGGCGCAATCCGGCCTATCGCCGGTATATGCTGCGCGAGGCCACTGCCGTGCCGCTGTTGCTGTACGCGCTGTGCCTGCTTTATGGCATTCGTGAGCTCGCCCGCGGCGAGACCGCGTTCATTGCCTGGCTGGGCTGGATGAGCTCGCCACCCCTGCTTGCGTTACAGGTCGTGGCGCTGGTCGCCGCCCTCGGGCATGCCTGGACCTGGTTCAAGCTGCTGCCCAAAATCCTGGTGATTCCCACGCCCCGCGGCGTTCTCCCCGGGCACTGGCTACGTCTTGCCCACCTGCTGATCGCGGTGCTTTGCTGG
>JBHEPQ010000158.1:0-3789 GCA_046260215.1 Chromatocurvus sp. | reverse complement strand
CTGCATATCCGCCCCACCAACACACTCGAAAGCCATCCCGGCGGCGCCAACCCGACCAGCGTGATTGCTGGGCTGCAGCAGGTGCTCACGCGGCTGATCGAGATCACGGCTACGCCGGAGCAACGCGAACGCTGGCGCGGCATGCTGGCTACGGTAATGGGCCTCGATGACGCGACCATCCGACGTTTCGGGCTCGGTAGCATGTTGCTCGGGCTTTTTTTGCTGTACCTGGCCAACTGAGAGATCACGCATGTCGGGCGAAGCCATGACACGGGGCACGATTACAGACCGCTGGCAACTGCCGGACGGTGTCGATGAGCTGCTGCCGGAAAGAGCCACAGCGCTGGAGGCGCTGCGGCGCAAACTGCTGGACCTCTACCGGGGCTGGGGATATCAGCTGGTCATTCCGCCACTGATCGAATTCACGGATTCGCTGCTGGAAGGCGTAGGCGCCGACCTCGATACCCTGACTTTCAAGGTGCCGGATCAGCCCAGCGGCCGCACGCTCGGGATTCGCGCCGATATCACTCCCCAGGTCGCACGAATCGATGCCCACAGCCTGGCGGATGCGGGCATCAGCCGCCTTTGCTACTCGGGGTCCACGCTGCAGGCGCGTCAGAAGTCGCTGTTGGCTACGCGCTCGCCGATGCAGGCAGGTGCGGAGATTTTTGGTGAATCCGCTCTTACGGCGGATATCGAAGTCATCCACTTGATGCTGGCGACCCTCGATGCCGCCGGTGTGGAGGGTGGTGGTATTACGCTGGATCTCGGTCACGGTGACGTATGCGGCTGTCTGCTGCAGAGCCTGTCTCTTGAACAGGCCCGGGAGCGCGCCGTATTCGATGCACTTCAGCGCAAGTCACGGCCGGATCTGGTCGATGCGCTGGCCGGCGTGGCGACGGCTAGCGCCGATGCACTGCTCGCGCTGATCGACATGCACGGCGGCGCGGAGGTTCTTGAGCGGGCCGAAGCCGTTCTGGCACCGGTTGCGCCGGGTGTTGACGATGCGCTGCGCACTTTGCGCGAGACCGCCACGCAGGTCGCGTTGTCGCGACCGGAGATCAACGTTTATTTCGATCTCGCTGAGCTGCGCGGATACCACTACCACACAGGCATTGTCTTTGCCGCCTACGTCCCCGGTTACGGTGAGGCGGTGGCCAACGGCGGCCGTTACGACAATGTCGGGCGTGCATACGGTCGGGCCCGACCCGCTACGGGCTTTGCCACTGATCTCAAGACACTGGTGCAGCTGCAGGTCTCCAGGCCCGCGCCCGGAACCTGTATTCATGCGCCGGCATCTTCAGATCCGGCACTGGCGGCGGCCGTGCGCTGCCTGCGCGATGCCGGGGAGATCGTGATCGGCTCTCTGGCAGGAGAAAAGGACCCACGCTGTAGCCGGGAGATGGTGCAGCGTGATGGCGAATGGACAGTCCAGCTGCTGGATCAGCGCTGAATCACCGGACGGAGTCACATGAGTAAGCATGTAGTCGTTCTCGGTACCCAATGGGGTGACGAGGGCAAGGGCAAGATCGTTGATCTACTCACCGACCAGGCGGATGCAGTGGTGCGTTTTCAGGGCGGCCACAACGCCGGGCACACGCTGGTCTGCGATGGTGAAAAAACGGTGTTGCACCTGATTCCCTCCGGCATTCTGCGCGCCGATGTGCAGTGCCTTATCGGCAACGGTGTCGTGCTCTCGCCTGAAGCGCTGCTCAGTGAAATCAGTAAGCTGGAGGCAAAAGGCGTACCCGTACGCCAGCGTCTGCGCATCTCGCCGGCCTGTCCACTGATACTGCCCTTCCATGTGGCGCTCGACGCGGCGCGCGAGGAACGTCGCGGCGACGCCAGAATCGGCACCACGGGCCGCGGTATTGGCCCCGCCTACGAAGACAAGGTCGCGCGTCGCGGTCTGCGTGTCGGTGACCTGCGTTACCCGGAGCGTTTTCGCAGTCGTCTCGCCGACGTCATGGAGTATCACAATGCCCAGCTGGTTCATTACTATGGCGCGGAGGCCGAGGACGTTGACGCGACGGCTGAAGCCGCACTCGTCATGGGCGATCAGCTTCTGCCCATGCTGGCCGACGTGACCACCATTCTGCACGACTACCGTCGCCGGGGCGCGTGCATCATGTTCGAGGGTGCTCAGGGCTCCCTGCTGGATATCGATCACGGTACCTATCCCTACGTGACCAGCTCAAACACCACCGCTGGCGGCACTGCCACGGGTACCGGTTTCGGGCCGCTGTATCTCGACTACGTTCTTGGCATCACCAAGGCATACACGACACGCGTCGGTGCCGGGCCGTTTCCCACTGAGCTGTTCGACAGCGTAGGCGTGCAGCTGGCAAAGCGTGGCAACGAATTCGGCGCCACCACGGGCCGGCCGCGGCGCTGTGGCTGGTTCGACGCCGTGGCGTTGCGCAACGCGGTCAACATCAACTCGGTGAGTGGTCTTTGTCTGACCAAGATGGACGTGCTCGACGGTCTTGACGAGATACGCATCTGTGTCGCCTACACGGATCTCGATGGCAATCCCGTGGCCAACCCCGTGGACGCTGACGATTACGCCGGCATTCTCCCCGTCTACGAAACCGTGCCCGGGTGGCAGGACAGCACGGTCGGCATACGTGACCTGCAAGCGCTCCCCGAGGCGGCGCGCGGCTACATTTGTCGCCTCGAAGAGCTGGTGGGTGCGCCGATCGATATCATTTCGACCGGCCCTGATCGTGTTGAGACCATTGTACTGCGACACCCCTTCGACTGACGCGTCGCCGTGTCAGGCGCCCAACACGGTCAATAGCGAGGCGGCTGCTCAGCCGCGGCACTCAGCGCGGCGCCATGATGCTGTTTGTAGTCGTTGAAGCCCTGGCCCGTCCAGCGGCGGAAAGCGCGATAGAAGCTGTTGACCTCGTTGTAACCCAGCTCATCCGCCAGGCACTTGCCGGGCACCCACTGTTTCTGCAGTCGCCGTTCGCAGCGGTATTGGCGCGCCCGGTCCAGCAGGAACTGATAGCTGGTATGGTCAGCCCGCAACCGGCGTCTCAGCGTTGTGCCGCTGATACCCAGTGCCTCGGCCACTGAATCGGCGCGCATGCGCGCCAGGTCGCCGCGCAGCAGAATACGCAGGACCTCGTCGGTGGTTCTGGAGAGGGCATAATGACGTGGCTTGTCGAGTGCCGCCTGGGGAAACTCGATGGCTGTGCGTGATGTCGCAGTTGATAGATTCATAACCTGACCTCCTTGTCGGGTTGTTGTTATGCGCAAGTGGTGCGCAGGATGTGCACAACTCGTGCACAACTCGTGTGCAACGTGTGTGCAAGCTGTGAAGCGTCGATGCCGGATCCGCCATCCTTGGCGGTGCGTGAATACCGTAACGACGCTGTAATTAAAGATAGCAAACTGTCCGGGTTTGACCAGCCGCCGGCGTTTATTGCCCTGAAAAGACCAAAGGCAACGCTGTCAGTCGCTCCCGGCGAGCTCCAGGGATGGCGGCAGCGGACAGTCGATGACGGCGGCGATGGCCGCTATCAATTCGCGCTCTACATGACAGATCTCGGCGTCTGCGCCGGCCGCCTGCTGCATGGCTTTCAGCACACGCGGCTTCAACAGGGGATAGCAGTCACCCAGTTCATGCACACTGCGGCTGAAGGTTGCCAGGGTGCAGTCCTTGATTGGCAGCAGCTGCAGCGACGGCATCTCGAGACTTTCGCTCGCCTTCGTGAAAGCGTCCTTCGCCTCGCCGCTGCCGGCATGCGCCAGCATAGACAGCACCCGCTGCAGCTGTGGCCT